>DAHUZD010000343.1 GCA_027306745.1 Acidobacteriaceae bacterium | reverse complement strand
TCCTCTGGCCGGTGTGGCCGTCGAGCGCCGCCGTCGGCTCGTCGCAGACGATGAGCCGCGGGCGGGTGACCATGGCGCGCGCAATGGCCACACGTTGTTGCTGGCCGCCGGAGAGCTTGGTCGGCAGAAACTCTGTGCGATCGGCCAAGCCCACCTGCGCCAGCGCCGCGCGGGCCTGCGTCACGGCATCCTCCCACGGAACGTCGTGGATCAGTAGCGGAACCGCCACGTTCTCCGCCGCGGAGAGCGAGGGTAGCAGATTGTAGTGCTGAAAGATGAAGCCGATATTGTCCCGGCGAAAGGCCGTCTTCTGCTCCTGAGACATGCGATCCATGCGCTGGCCGAAGACTTCAACATCTCCGCTGGTGGCGTCCAGAATGCCGCAGAGCACGCTGAGCAGCGTGGTTTTTCCGCAGCCCGACGGGCCAACCAACAGCAGCAACTCGCCGCAGACGACCTCCAGGTTCACGCCGTCGAGAGCGCGCACCAGCGTGCTGGCTTCGCCGTAATTCTTGTGTACATCGCGCAGGCTGGCAGCCAACTCAACCATGGAAGACCACCGCGGGTTCCAGTTTCAGCACACGACGGATACTGGCCAAACTGGCCAGCAGGCAAATGATGAGCACCGCGCAGAGTGCGATGACGGCCAGGTCCCACGGCGCGGCAAAGGCAATCTTGCTCTGCGGCCCGGCGGAGAAACCGAAGATCGAAGCCAGACCGCCGCCAATGCCAAAGCCGATGAGGCCGACCAGCAAACTTTGCAGCAGAATCATGTGGGTCAAAGTTGTTCCGCTGACGCCCATCGCCTTCAGCGCGCCAAAGAAGCGCTCATTTTGCAGTGCGAAGGCGTAAAAGGTTTGCCCGGCAATGCCCGTGCCAATCACAAAGACCATGGCCAGACTGACGCCGATGCTGACGGGAATGCCCGTGTTCTTCAGGTAATAGCCCATGGTGTGCCAGCGGTAGCCATCTTCTGTGTAGGCGGCGAGGCCGGTGGTCTTTTCAATGTTGGCGATCACGGTTTGCACAGGCACGCCATCTTTGGGTGCGGCCAGAATGTAGAGCAGTGTTTTTCGATCTGGCGGTAGATAGCTAAGCGCGCGGCTATAGGTGGTGAAGACGAATGGATTGGAGAGAAAGTCCCGCGGCGCTTCGGCGATGCCCACCACGCGCGCCTCGGTGTCGTTGATCTCAAAGCTGTCGCCGATCTTCGGGCTGCCCAGCTTGTCCGACTCCGCCTGGCCGATAATGACTGCGTCATTTTCCAGCAAATCGCGTGTGTCCCCCGCCAGCATATGCGCGGGGCGGCCGTAGAGCGTCGCGTCGTCCAAGCCATAAAGCCGCACAGATTGATATTGGCCATCGGCCAGCCGTGCTGTGACGATGCGAATGATGAGCGGCACGGCCCATTTGACGCCGGGGACACTGCGCACGCGGTACAGGTCGGTGTCCTGCATGGGTTCGGCGTCGTCCACCGAGCGCATCAACGGGTCGCAGACCCAGATGGGCGCATCTACGGCCTCCACGGGGCGGGCCGTTCTGCCGATGAGGCCGCAGAAGATGCCGCCCTGCTGGATGAAGAGCAGCGAGACAAAAGCGATGCTGCTGACCAGCGTAATATATTTGGCGCGGTCGCCCATCAGCATCTTGATGGCGATCTTCATCATCGCGCAAACCTCCGGCGCAAGAGCAGTGACAGAGGTAGATACGTTTCCGCGCGCACAATGGTTCCGGTCATGGCTCCAGCGATCGAGGAAAGCCCGGATGAAAATTTAGTTCAGCTTGGCCAGCTTTTGCGCGGCGATCTGCCCGGCTGCGGTGTCCTTGTCCTTATCCTTTAATTCGGCGTAAATCTGCTTGGCCTGCTGCGGGTTGGACTTTTCTTCCAAGGCCGCCAAGGCCAGCTTGGCCTCGCCAGCCGGAACGGTAACCGTCGGATGTGCAGCTAGATTCTGGTAGATGGAGATGGCGTCTGCCATGCGGCCTGATTGCCCATCCAGGCTGGCCAGCGCCATTTGCGCCAGTGCGGCCAGGCTGTGGTCGCTGGAGGATGCAACCTTTTGCAGGTCCGCCTGTGCCTGTGCGGCCTGTCCCAACTGAATCTCCGTCAGGCCAAGAAAGTACGCGGCATTTTTACCGGAATCCAGCCATCCATATTGGTTGGCTACCTGTGCGAACTGCGCCTGTGCAGCCTGGGCACGCGCAGCGATGGAGGGATACGTCTGCACGCCTTTGGGCGCAGGCGTGGAGGCATCTGCCACCGGCGTCAGGTAGGTTTGCATCGCGGAGCCAAAGGCCTGCTGCGCAGCTTCAACGCGGTTGGAATAGGAAATGATTCCGCCAATGCCAACCACCAGCACGGCCACCAGCACTGCGGTGAAGAGCAGAACGGAGTTGCGGTTCTCTTGCAGCCATTCCAAGCCGCTCTGCGCGGAGTCGGCGAGGGCATTGTGTTTCAGTGCGTGTCGGGTCTGTGTATCCACGGGTCTTCGGCGTCCTTCATTCAAAAAGATCAGAAATATCTTCACTTGCGGTGCGCCAATCTCCATTACAGAAGGGTGCACACAGGCCAATTTGCGGGCGGCAAGCGTCGCCCCTAGTGTAACAGGCAGAAGCTTTTTGGCAGGCTAACTGGCGTCCTCCCGCAGGGCGCGGTCGAGCGCGATTTTTTCCGTCATGAGTGTCTGCACCTGTGCGGAGTCGCCCCGTGCTTCGGCATCGGCCAGTTCGCGGCGCAGCGCGCGCTGACGCTGTTCCAAGCGGCGATGCTCCAGTGCGCGCAGCGCATCGTCCACTTGCGTATCCGTGATGGATTGCATGGCCGGAGCATCTTCCATCAACAAAGCGGCCAGCAGATTGCGGCTGGCCGAGTCAGAGATGGCCTCGAGCGGCAGGGCTGCGTCTGCAGGCGCGGCGGCGGACAACGCGCGCAGTGTGTCGAGCAGCGGTGCAGCGGCCAGCCCATCCAGCAGAGCCGGATCGTTGGCCATGCGAGCGCAGGCGTGTGTGCGTGCCTCGGCATGGCCGGGTTGAAGTAGAACGCGCAGCAGCAGCTTTTCCGCAGTACTCAGCGCGCTTTGTTGTGCAGGCGATGTGTGCAGAGTGCTGCGGCGCGCACCGGCGGCCTGGCGCAGCTCTTGCCGCACCAGTGCCGAGTCCACGCCGAGCTTTTGCGCCGCGTCGGCGGCAAACTCATCACGCGCGATGCGGCTGGGGATGCGCTGCATGTGCGGCAGCAGATAGCCGATGGCCTTGGCTTTTGCATCAGGGGTGATGGGTGGAAAGAGCGTGCGCGCGCGGTCGATGAGATAGTCCCCATG
>DAHUZD010000339.1 GCA_027306745.1 Acidobacteriaceae bacterium | reverse complement strand
GCCGTTCTCAATCACTTGGGCCATTGCGCCCTTCAGATCATTGGAGCTGTAAATAGCACGCCCGCCAGTCTCTTCGGCAATCTGGTCCATCGCTGCGTTTTCGGCGTTCGTTGAGACGATAAATTTTGTCACTGACTTGCCATAGGAGTTATGGGGGAACGCATACGGGCCGCCGTGCACTGACGCATCGTCGGACGGCGTCACCATCAGCCCGCGCGCGTCGATGGGGTAAACGGCTACGCGCGCCTCTGTCAGCAGGCGGGTGGTTTGTTGCACCTGTTCCTGATACATGCGCATGGCCGAGAAGGGATCGGGGCTATTGGTTGCGGCGTTTACGCTCAGCGGAAAGCTGGCTGAAAACCAAAGCAGATTTTTGCGTCCCGGCAGCGCGCTCAGATACCGCGCAATTTCTCCCAGGCTGTCCAGCGTGATGCGCACGCGCACATCGGTTTGGAAGGATTCCATGTCTGCGTTGAACTGCTGCATACTGGCGGCGATCTGCATCGCCTGCGTTTCTGGTGTCTGCCGGGTTTGCAGTTGCGGCGGCGGCTGGCTCAGCGAGGCTACAGACTGCACTTGGTTCTGTTCCAAGTCCTCGGTCTCGTTTGAGTTCATCAACGCGGATTGTTCCTGCGCATATTTGGGATCCGTCAGCACGTGCAATAGGGTGGAAGTGTCGCCCGTAAAGCCCAGAATCAGACGCAGCCGCGAGGCCAGTGTAAAGATGGCAATGCGCCTGCCCGGCGGCAGCGTCTTCAAATATCGAAGCATTTCAGAACGCACGTAAGACTGATTGGCCATCGGCGTATTCAGTGCGTCCAGCAGCAACACGTCCACCGTGTCGGATGCGGGCGTTCCCGGCAGGTTGATGTACGTCGCCGGCGGCAAAGACGCAAGCGCCGAGGCCACCTCCGGCGCTTCAGGCGTCACGCTTCCCGTGTGCGCGTTGAAGTACAAGGTTGTTTGCGGCGTGCGATTCTCAAAAACCCGGAAGTCGCTTGGCCTTAAGCCCAAGACTGGCTTGTGGTTGCGGTCCAAAACCACCACATCCACCACCACCAGGCGCGCTGATGCCTTCAATGTATAAACGGGCGCGCTGTTCTGCGCAGCCGATGGCTTTGCAGAAGCCTTCGATGCTGCGAAGGCAGTATTTGCATTGAGGAGAAAAAGCGCGAAGACTCCATAAAGCATGCCGCCGCATGGCAACCCAAAAACAACACTCTGCCGCACAATGTCTCCTGCTGCGCTGCCGTCTGCAACGCAAAACCACACAGCGGAGTCTACTGGAGCGGTTCCCCTTCGTAAAGGAAAAATTTCAGTTTGAGTTTACGATAACTATCCGATTTCTACTCATCTAAAACGTTCTAGTGTTACGTCATGGTTACCATTGCGTGCTTGACATTCGTTTTTGAAGTTTCCTAGTATGCGTGTGAAATCCAATCCTAAAGAAATTTAGGAACAAGTGCCCGTTGCAACAGGTAATTTTGCTGCGGGCATCCGCCGGGGCGTCAGGAATCGCAGAGGAATGGACACGATGAAACAAACAGCTTTTGGAGGCAGGACAATGGACCCGCATCACCGCGCAGGAGCAAGCAGAATGGGCCAAGTGGTCAAGGTTTGGGTGAGAATGGCGTTTGCAGGGCTGCTGGCTCTGCCCACAATTGTGCTGGGTCAGGTTCCATCGGTGGTCATGAGCTCCAGCCAGACCGTGCTCTCATCGCTGCCGAATCCGTATTTCAGCTCGGGTGCCTATGCGCAAACCATGCACATGGCCGTGAACAGCGTGGGCACGCTGCTCTACGTGAACGGCGGAGACGGTTCCCTGTACGAGATTCCCAGTGGCACTACGACTCCAGTGGCCCTGGTTACCAATCTTGGTGGATATACCAATGGCTCGGGCCAACGGGTAGGCGGTCATGGTTCGGCGATCGATAAAAATAACAACGTCTACACGCTGAACACCTATAACAATGGCAATGCTGGCATCGTGGAAGTTCCCTTTGTGAACGAGACTTATCCGACGGCGGCGATGCCCAATTCTCTTAGCAGCACCAATCCTCCGGTCTGTACCAGCAATCCTACGCAGGTCTGCGCGCTTCCTTCTCAGGGGGGTGGTGCAACGACGGGTTACTTTATGCAGGCCAATGACATTGGCGTGGATGGGGCTGGCAATCTCTACGTGGTCGATGTCTTCGATAATGTGTCGCATGTATCAGGGCAGAACTATGCTGGCTACAACAGGGTTCTAGAGATTCCGGCTTCGCAGATTCTAGTCGGGCCTCCGCAGCCGAGCGTGGAGCCGACTTTGAAGGTGATCGCCGATCATTTGCCGCAGATCGGGACGAACAATGGCAACGCCTACGAGGCGCGTATCGCCGTCGATTCTTTGGGCGATGTGTACTACTTGGACGGAACCAATGTGTATTCCTTCCCCGCGGGAACAAACGATCAGACCTCTGGCTTTACAACGATTGGCACAGGGCTAAGCACTCCGTCTGAAGTTTCCGTAGATTCTCATAACAACCTCTACATTGCCGATACGGGCAATTCGCGGATCGTGGAAATTCCCTACGAAAGTGGCGCGATCAGCCCTGCCAACCAGTTCATCGTAAGCAAATTGCCCAGCGCGCCCTACGACGTGGCGTTGGACCAGAATGGCCATATCTTCCATAGCGACTATGCGGCGAATAACAATTCCACCGTAAACATCATGACGCTCTGGAGCGCGAACGTGGGATCCGCCGCTGTGGGTACGGCCACCGCCGCGGACACGTTGAACTTTGCATTCAACGCTGCTGAAACTCCGGCCACAATTTCAGTTACCCCGGTGGGCGGCCCATTCGCCATTGTCAGCGGCGGCACCTGCGCTGCTGGCACTCCGCAGGCGCAGGGTTCCAGTTGCAGCGTCAACGTCACGTACACGCCCACCACAGCCGGCCAGCAAAAGGGAGCCATCACATTGACTGGCTCTGGCGGAACGACGCTTCTGGCAGGGTTTTTGAATGGCATCGGCAACGGCGCGGGTTTTACGGCGGATCCGGGCACATTGAACGCAATCGGTTCCAGTTGGCAAATACCCCAGGGCATAGCCGTGGATGCGGCGGGCAACACCTACATTGCTGATTCCAAGGCCAACACGGTCTCACAATATGCTCCGGGGGCCAGCACGCCTACGGCAACGCTTGGAACAGGCCTGAGCGGCCCGACCAGTGTGGCTGTGGACGGTGCTGGGGACGTGTACATCGGCGATGCCGGCAACGGCCGCGTGGTTCGGGTGCCCGTGGTCGGCGGAGCTTTGTCCAACGCCGGTCAATCAGTCATCATCACAGGCCTATCGGGTACATCCGGCGTGGCCGTGGATGGATCCGGCAATCTCTATATCGCCGATAGCGGCAACAGCCGCGTGCTGCGCCTGCTCAATATTGCAGGAACGCCCAGCACCAATGCGCAGTCCACGGTTAGCACTGGATTCCAGACGCCGGTTGCTGTGGCTGTCGACGCATCGGGCAATGTCTATGTTGCCGACCCCGGTGCCAACAGTGTGAGTGAGGTGGCGGCTGCAACCCAAGGCAAAACCCCCATCAGCTCTTCCTTAAGCGCGCCGACCGGGGTGGCTGTCGATCCCTCTGGCAGTGTCTTCATTGTGGACACAGGCAACAAGCGCGTCATCAAAGTTCCCAGTGAAAATGGCGTTCTAAACGAGAACGACCAATTCCCCGTCGCTGGGGGCATTGCAAATCCTTACGGTATTGCTTTGGACACGGCCAGCAATCTGTACGTTACCGACAGCACGGATGCTACGGTCGATCAATTGCAGCGCACACAAGGATCGCTGCAATTGGGACGGTTCAACGTCAACACAACCAGCTCGCAGGAACAGGCGGAGATTTCCAACTCTGGCAACCTGACGCTCACCTTCGGCTCTCCGTTGTATGCGGCGGCTGGCTCCACGGCTGACTTTGCCGTCATCACCTCGCAGGCGAATG
>DAHUZD010000326.1 GCA_027306745.1 Acidobacteriaceae bacterium | reverse complement strand
GTGTGCAGCATGACCAGCAGCAGCGTCATTGCGGGTGCGGCCGGGTCCAGGCCCAGCAGCTTTTCCGCAACAACGACGTGCGCGGAGCTGGAGACGGGCAGCAGCTCAGCCAAGCCCTGCACAATGGAAAGCAAGAGAATCTTCAAGAGAAGCATGGAATCATCATAGCGGGCTGGTCGCTCAGAATGACACATCCTTCCCGAAGTGGAGTCATTCTGAGGAGCGCAAGCGACGAAGAATCCAGACGAAGCCTCTATTGTCGATGCTGCCTATATTCCTTGCAATCTTCGCCGTAGTTCCAACGGTCGGCAATCCAGTCGCTCGACCGTAGATTACATATTCAGCTACACTGGCGCGTCAGGTCTGCCACAAAAAAATCTGGCCCAAAGATTTTTATGAAAATACTTGTCTGCATCAAACAAGTTCCGCAAAAGGACGCGCCGCTGAAGTTGAATGCCAGCGGCACGTGGATCCAGGAGGATGTCTCCTGGGAAGTGAATGAGCCGGATGCTTACGCGCTGGAAGAGGCGCTGCGGCAAAAGGAACGGCACGGCGGCGAGGTGGTGGCCATGACCGCCGGACCCGCGCGGGCGCAGCAGGTGCTGCGCGAGGCGTTAGCCAAGGGAGCCGACCGGGCGATTCACGTCGAAGACGACGCCTTTGCCACCATGGACGCCGTGAACACGGCGCGCGCGCTAGCCGCAGCCTTGGCGGGCGAAAGTTTTGACATGATCGTCACCGGCCTGCAATCGGATGACTCTGGCGCGGCGCAGACCGGTGTGCTGCTGGCCGGGTTGCTGGGCTGGCCCCATGCCACCATCATCATAGGCATAGAGAAAACTGCAACCGGAGTGCGCGTCAAACGCGAGCTGGAGGCAGGCAACTATCAACACATCGACATGCCGCTGCCGTGCTTGTTGACGATTCAGAGCGGCATCAACAAGCTGCGCTACGCCTCGCTGCTGGGCATCAAGCAGGCGAAGAACAAGCCCGTGCGCAAGGTGACGCTGGCCGAGGTGCAGGAGAAGCTGGGCAAAAATCTTCTGGTCATCGAGCGCCTCTACGTGCCGGTGAAACAGAAGAAGACGGTGATGCTGGACGGCTCGGCCGCCGAGCAGGCGAAAAAACTGGCGGAGATGCTGCGCAACGATCTGCGTGTGCTGTAAAGCGGCGGTTTGCCGCCACTGAAAAATGGTGGTTCAATAGAGGGTGGACGCGCTCGGCTGCTCTTGCAGACCCCGCGGCGCATTCCAGCAGTTTCGCACTAAGTGCAAGGAGTTTTGCAATGCCGAATTTGTTGTTGCCCGTTGAGGAGCGCAATCTGACGCCCGATCAGGTGGTGACTCTGGACAAGCGCCGTCAACGCGGCCTGATGCTGCAAGTGATGGGGACGCAGTTTGGTTTTGTCGCCATTCTGCTCACAGTTTGGGCTGGACAAGACTTCACATACAGTCCCGGCTGGACGCACCCGATGGGCTATTACATGATTCTGGCCGGCATTTTGTCGCTGACCTGTTGGCTGACAGGTTCGGCGCTGCGCCGCGGCGTGCCAGAGTTCAACTAGCAAAGCGTGGGGCCGTTGCCCCACGCAGCTTGGAAGTAAGCAGCATCGATTTCTGTTCAGGAACGCTGCATGGCTGAGACCGTTCTGGCAATTGCAGAACAGCATTCCGGGCAACTGAGCCGCGTCTCCTTGGAGACGGTGGCCGCAGCGCAAGCCATCGCCCAGCAGATGGGCTGGCAGGTTGAGGTCGCCGTATTGGGCAGTGGCATCGCCGCCGTAGCCCAGCAATTGGCCGCCTTCCAAACCACCGGGGTCTATGCGCTCGAATCTCCGCAACTGGCCCACTACACCGCAGACGCTTACACCCATGCGCTGCGTAGTTTTCTCTCCACACACACGCCGAAGCTGATTCTGCTGCCGCACACGTATCAGGTGCGCGACTTTGCTCCTGCGCTGGCGCTGGCGTTACAAACCACCGTTGTTTCTGACGTCACCGCCTGCAAACAGTAAAACAGCAAGCTGCTCTTTACCCGACAAATGTTTCAGGG
>DAHUZD010000323.1 GCA_027306745.1 Acidobacteriaceae bacterium | reverse complement strand
TGCGGCCATCTCCACCGGAACGCATCGGCTCCCTGACCACGGAAGAGATGTCCAGCCTGCAAGCCGCACTGCTCGCGCCCACTCCGTTCCTGCTCACGCTGCGCGCGACCCTGCACGGCCCAGCGGAACTCGCCTGGACCTATGCCAACACACAAACACATACGCTGCGGATCACTCCGTAACACTGCATCCTTCCCAATTTAGAAATCTGCACGAGCCTGCAAAAGCACGTTCGTACTCAGCCGGTTCCAAATCGGGCGCAAGCGCGATTCAATTTCTCCGAGCAGCCGCTTCCCCCTGTTTCGACAGGCCACGTCGCCGATAAGCGCACTGTCTGGAGAATTCCATGCTGCGCTCTACGAAACTCTATCCGGCCTGTATCGCACTTCTAGCGCTTGCCTTCACGGGCAGCCGCGGCTCTGCGCAATTGGACCCCGATCCGCCCGACGGCCGCCGTGTGGCCACGGTCACCATCGCCGCCAACGAAGCCGCCGTACCCAATGACCCATCTGTCTTCGCATCGGCGGCCCATGCAGCCACATCGGAGGGCAGCCCGGCCGATCCGCTCGATGAAAACATCTCCTCCGTCCCCTATGACATTGGCGAGGAGTGCGCCTTGCGCGCCAAGCTGCCGCCACCGCCGATGCCGGCCTTTTCCAGCTTTGCCATGGGCGTCTACATCAGCACGCTCGGCCCCGGCGTGGAGGCCGCCGTGCCCCTCAGCAACCGCTTCAACCTGCGCGCAGATTTCAACATCTTCAGCTACAGCACCAGCCTCACGCAGAGCGGCATCACCTATGGATCTGATCTCACAATGCGCTCCGCCGAACTCAGTTTGGATTGGTTTCCTCACGGAAGAAAATTCCACATCAGCCCCGGTTTGCTGCTCTACAACGGCAACCGCATGACCGCCAATCTAATCATCCCCACCAACACCAGTTTTTCCCTGGACAATGTCACATACTTCAGCGATCCAGCCGATCCGTTGAAAGGCTCAGCCACCATAAAATTTCCCTTCGCCGGGCCACAAATCACCATCGGCTATGGCAACATGCTGCCGCGTTGGAAACACGTCCATATCAGCTTTCCCTTTGAAGTGGGCTTGGCATACTTTGGTGACGGCAGCTCGTCCCTGCAATTTTCCGGCTCGGCCTGCACCGCACTCGGTGGAATCAACTGTATGCCCGTCAGCAGCTTTAGCCGCTTCCAAAGCGACGTCTACGGCGAGGAGACCATCATCAACAGTGATCTGCATTATGCGCGCATATTCCCGATCCTGCGCTATGGCTTTAGCTATAAGTTTTAGCTGAAATTGCCAGCGCCATCTCCACCTGCGGCACGGGCCTAAACAGCGCTGCCCGTCGCGCAAGCCTCTTGAATCTCGCGCCACAGCTCACCTACGCCGCGGCCCTCACGTGCAGAAAGCGCCAGCATCCCAACCACGCACAGTGCCGCCTGCCATGCGCGCTTGGCCTGCGTCAGCCCGTTGCCAGAGAGCCTGTCGGCCTTGGTGCCCACCACCAGCATTCTGCGACCGGCGCGCTGCAAATACTCTGCCAATTGCAAATCGCTTTGCTGCGGCGGCACATTCAAATCCACCAGGCAAACGCACAGCGCCAAACTCCGCCGCTCGGCCAGATACGGCTCAATAAACTTTGGCCATTCTGCGGAGATGGACTTGGAAATCTTCGCATAGCCATAACCCGGCAGATCCGCAAAAATCATCCGCGGCTGCAACTGCTTCTGCGTCTCATGCAGGGCAAAAAAGTTGATGGCTCGCGTCCGGCCCGGCGTGGAGGAGACCCGTGCCGCCCGTTCGCCCAGCAGCGCGTTTATCAGGCTGGACTTGCCAACGTTGGACCGCCCCAGAAACGCCACCTCGGGCGCTTTTGTATCCGGGAACTGCGCGGCATCCGTAGCCGACAGCAAAAATTGCACGTGATACTTCGGCATCGCCGCTCCTTGAATTTTATTGGTTACGCCAGCTGGCTGGCGTAGTGCTCTCGCAACTCGGCAACTATCTCCGCCGCCGCCGCCCGCGCCAAATCATCCTTGTCGCGTGGAAAGGAAATTGCTCCCACACGCGCATGGCCGCCGCCGCCATACCGTTCGCAGATCGACGCCAGATTCATCATCTGCTCCGGTGGCGTCTTCGTCCATGGATTTGAACCCACGGCAATCTTTGTGCGGAAACTCGACCGGCTCAACCCAATGCTGTAGGTCGCCTCCGGATGCAAATAGTACGGGATGAACTTGTTGTATCCCTCCAGCGGATGATCCGTGATGTCAAAGTAGATCGTGCCCCGCTCGCAATGGGAACGTTCGCGGATCAGGCGAAGCGACTGCTCATGCCGCTCCAGCAGTGCCGGCATCTCGTTGGCCACCAGCGGCTCGCGCAATATCTCCGCCAGACTTTTTTCCGTCAGCAGCGGAATCAGGCGAGGCACAAACCCGGCGTCCTGCACAGACTCTATGGCCATCGTCAGCTTCATCGCGGGCTCGGCCATCTCCACCGCCGCCTCCGGGCTTGCGTACAGCGCGCCATCCACAATGTCGGCCCAGCGCACCAGCTCAGAGAGCGGCCGCACGTCCATGCCAAATTGCTCCGCCGCCACACGCGCCAAAAAACTGGTGCAGGAAACGGAGTCTGGATCGTAAAACTTTCTCCGCTCCGCCGCAGGCAGTTGTTGCGAAGCCAGAAAATGTTCATGGTCCTGCGGCGTCAAAAATGCGCTCAAATGATGGTCAAACCACCAGGTCACCGCTGGAGACGGCGAGTACTTGAAGTCCACAATCGCATTCTCGTCGCCGGTAAAATCGCGATCGTCAAATAGCGCGCCCGCCCGGTGTACCAGACCGTGAAAGCCATACTCCACCCTCTGGCCAGACTTCGGCGCGATGCACTCACGATGAAACCGCGCGAACAGGGACGCAGAACATGCGCCATCAAAACATTTGTCGTGGTAAAAAATGCGAACCTTCACTGGCCAGTCAACTCCATCGCGTGCTGCGCACACGTGATCAAAAAATCATGGTGAATCCCTTAGCATTGCTGCCCAGCGCCGTTGTGTCAAGCCATCCGAAGGATTGGCGGTCATTCCATCCCGTGCAGCCCGTACATCCATCTGTGGTATTTCTGCAGGTGCCCCACATTCGCGCGCCCTTTGCGGCCAGGTGGGATAGCCCACCCTTCCCCACCGTAAGCACTCTGACCGAGATGCTCTGTCCGCAGCACGCTATACTCACCTGCGAGGGTCCGCCAGCCGCATGAACACACCGCCAGAGCCTGCCGCTCCGCATCGAGAACGCCTGCACACCCTCTTCTGCAATGCGCAGGGCCTGCGCGCAGGCTGGAGCGCGCTGCTCTTTGCCTGCATCTTTCTGCTGGTGCTTTTCGCTTTGTCCGCCGTCAGCGGCGTGCTGGCCCGGCACTGGCATCTGCATCTGCATCCCACCGGTGCCGACGGTCTGCGCCCCGGCGTCGCGCTGCTCAGCGAATCGATCCTGCTCCTCTCCACGCTGCTGGCCACCTTCGGCATGGCGCGCTTGGAACGCCGCACTCTCTTCAGCTATGGACTCGCCGGCCCTGGCAGCTCGCGGTATTTTTTCACCGGCATGCTCGCCGGTTTTGGATTTTTATCGCTGCTCGTCTTACTCTTGCTGCTCTCGCACCACATGCAACTGGACGCACCCACACTCCCCGCCCCCGTGCTCTGGCACTCGGCCCTGCTCT
>DAHUZD010000316.1 GCA_027306745.1 Acidobacteriaceae bacterium | reverse complement strand
CTGGAGGAAAATCCCAGATCGCCCAGCGACAGACCATTGTCCGGCTTTGCGCCTGCAGGTGGGGCTGCATCGCTACTGGAAGGCGCGGCGGCCTGCGCGACCCGAACCTCGGGCAGCTCGGCAGCGGCCATCTGTTCTTGTGGAGCGGGCGCATCCGGCAATGCTGGGGGTGTGGATGGAGCAGCGGATGCGAGTGCAGGCGCAGTCTGTGCAGGGCACAAACTGGAGAGCGCAAATCCAAGAACTGCAAAAGACGGCAAGAAGAAGGCAAATCGTTTCATGGTTGCATGCGTGTTCAGACACACAAGAGCAACGGTCGAACGATGGAAATATCCGGTGCGCTCTCTGAAGTGTCTCTCATGCTAAGCCAGCGATTTTTTTTTCGCAAGCTCGCGGCCACGCGCATGGAGTCTGGGGTATCCTGAAAAAGCAGTTTGCAAACGACCTGCCCGGCTGCCTCGCTCCTGCGGAGCCATGCAGCTTCGGTTCGTTCATCCTTCTGCAATCAGCCTAGTATTCAATCTTTGCAAAGGTGCCGCACGTGCTGGACGTGTACGGCAGGTTTCACCATGGCTATTTTTCTGCTCGCACTGTTTTTCATGCCACCCACGCCGGCCTCGTCCTGCGCGCCGCAAGCTGCCCCACCGGCGCAGGCTGTGCTGCCGATTGCTCCAAATCCACAGAAAACTGCGCGCCTCAACATTTCCGCTGCGCTTCTGCCCGGCGATGTATTGGCCGAGGCACCGCAAGGCCGTGGTGAATCCGCTGTGATTCCGTCGCCGGAGCCTGCATCCGGGCCGCAGTTGACCTTCTTCGTACACCAAGACGAAACGCGCTGGTGGATCAGTGGCCAGGAAAACACCATCTACCAGATGCATCCCAACTTCCACTCGCCCTACCAAGGAACGAACAGCTTCACCGCGCCCTTTCAGTACAAGGCTTCAGAGGTGGCTACGCTCTATCTGGGCTGGCAGGTGCATCGCGCGCCACGCTACGAGAGTGAAATTCTCTACGACGAGGAGAACGCGGGCGGGCGCGGTCTCAGCCAGGCGCTCGGCCTCGCCGGATTCACCAACCTCGATGTTGTGCGCAATCCCAATCTGAGCGAGCTACCCTACCTGGCGCGTGTGGAGTGGCACCAGACCATCGGCTTTACCGAGGAGACCATTGCACAGCCGCGCGGGCCGCTGGCTCTGGCCACGCAGGTGCCTGTGCGCAGACTGGATATTCGCATCGGCAAGCTGACGCTGCCCGATATGTATGACCTGAATTCGGTGCTGAGCGACAGCCACTTGCAGTTCATGGATTGGACGGTGGACAACAACGGAGCGTGGGACTACGCCGCCGACACGCGCGGTTACACCTACGCAACAGTGCTTGAATATCAGGATCGCGCCTGGGCCTTGCGCTACGCCGTGGCGCTAATGCCGACTGTGGCCAATGGCATCAATCTCGACTGGGCTTTGCGCCGCGCGCACAGTCAGAATGTGGAGTTTGAGTTGCGCAAAAGCCTGCTGCCGGGCCGCGCAAGCCGCCTGCGTCTGCTCGCTTATGGCAACAACGCACACATGGGCCTGTACCGCGATGCGGTCAACGCTTACCTGGCTGGAATCACATCCACACCGGAAATTACATCCGTCGAAAAATTCGGCGCGTTGAAATATGGTTTTGGCGTCAACGTGGAGCAGGAGTTGACAGAAAACCTGACCATGGCCGCGCGCTTTGGCTGGAATGAAGGCCAGCATGAATCCTTTGCCTACACGGAGACGGATCAAACATTTTTGGTGGGCGCGCGCTACGTCGGCACGCGTTGGCATCGCCCAGCAGACAACGTAGCCGTGGCCTTCAACTCCACCGCCATCAAAAAGGATCATCAAAACTATCTGCGTCTGGGTGGGCTGGGCTTCATCCTCGGCGATGGCCGTTTGAACTACGCGCGCGAGGACATCGTCGAAGCCTACTACAACCTGCACGCGTGGAAAGGCCTGTACTACGCGGTGGGCAATACTTGGATCGCGCATCCGGGCTACAACCAGGATCGCGGCCCGGTCGATGTGCAATCCGTGCGCATGCACGTGGAGTTTTAAGAGAAGTTCACTCTCGCACGTCTTGAACCAGATAGACTGAGCGCTGCGGCATCGGCTGACCGAATC
>DAHUZD010000308.1 GCA_027306745.1 Acidobacteriaceae bacterium | reverse complement strand
CTGTGCCGGCGAGGCTTTTGTGCGGTGAACCCTGGCCACCCGCTACTGTTGTGTCACAGAATAGGCACCATCTCCCGTTACAGCCAGCACCCACTTGCCATTGCTGTTCTTCATGGCTGAGGTGATCGTGTCATTCGATTGCTGCGTCCCAAGATTCGTTGTCGTCCAGAACGAAACATATTGCCCAGTTCCATTCGCTGCAATCGACCCCGAAATTCCGCCCAGTCCATTGGCCGGTTTTTGAGAATTGATCACGCCGCCGGAATCAACGGTGAAGTTGACGGTACATGCCGTGGTCGTCCCGAGAAATACCCCCTCAAGAATGTGGCAGTACGCGCTGGAGGCCGGGGCTGTTCCCGTATAGGTGCCTGCATACGGACTGGACCCTCCGCAGATCGGGACCATGCCATTCCAATAGGCCGAGAACGCCGCCGCCGTTGTGCTCGTCAAAACGTCGAAGCCACCAGTAACGCTCGTCACGGCCAGCGTCTCGCCGGTGGCTGAGGTGGCCGTGCCGCTGCTCAACACAGCAATGCAGCCCGTGCCCAATGGATTATTCGTTAACACCACGGCAAAACTTCCTGAATCGCACGCAGAATTGTTCGTGGGATTCGTGCAGCCGGTCGCGCCATAGGACGCATAGCCGCTGGTCTGTGAGGTGGTGGAGGCCAGACAGAAATTCGCCGGGCCGTAGTTGTTGCTCTTGTTAAACATGCAGCCGGTCTTGGCGCTGAAGTAGTAGGAAATTCCATTGGCGTCCATCACGTAGGTGCCGTTGGCGCTGCCCTGCCAGTTCAGCTCTGCGTTGGACGATGTCGGCGGCGGTGTGGTGGAGGACGAGGAGCCTCCGCAACCGGCCAGCAGGGAGATGAGAGAGAAAATTCCGGCAATCAAAACAAATTTGCGTGTCCGCATAGCATTCTCCAATGCGCTCCACGATCCCGGTGTAGAGACAGCTCTGCCAGCATCGGCCCGGACGGAGTGCACAATTTTCTGGTAACGGTACGCAGGGTCTGGCCCACTTTCTGCCCGCCTGCAAGTACCCCGTTCGTCAAGTCTAGGAATTCCATTCTTCTTGCGCATCTCCCAAATGGGAGATAGAGTGGCACAAACCACACTGTTGCGATGTCAAATCTGGTGCACTGGCGCGAAGAACGAAGGCAAACATGGCCCAATCCGAAGCTGCAAACGCAAACCGCATTTTGCAAGTCGTCGGCCAAATCTATGATGCGGCTCTGGATCCTGCCGCCATGCAGCAGTTGCCGCTGACCGTGGCCCGGCTTTTTGGCAGTGAAAGCTGCATCTTCCACTTTTGCCGTATGCCCGCGCAGACGGGGGCAGTCATCCCCAAAAATACGCGCCTGCCCGTTGGCACGGCCAACTTTGATCCAAAAGCCTGCATGGCCTACGCCGAGTATTACCACGAGCGCAATGAGTGGTACGCGCGCGGCTGGAAGAAGGGCTTTCCCGTCGTCGTGCTCGGCGAAGAGCTGATGAGCACGCAGGCCATGCTGCGCACAGAGTGGTCCGATTATTGCCTGTTGACGGGCATGTTTGAACTGATCGGCGCACAATGTCTGGTGACGGACGACCTGATTGCAGCCATCGGCATCCACCGTCCGCGGGGCGCGGCCGCGTTCGACGAGACTGACCGGCACGCAATGTCCCTGCTGCTTCCGCACCTCCAGCGCGTCTTTCAGATTTATGAGCGACTGGAACGCACCACCGCCAACCACACCCTGGCCGTCGACCTGCTGGACTCTCTCTCTGTCGGCATGGTGCTGGTCGACGCGGATTTCCGCCTGCTCTTTGCCAGCGCCCTGGCCGAACGCATCCTGTGCGCGGGCCACTACCTTTCCATCAGCGGAGGCCGACTGCGCACGGCGCACAATCCCAGCGGCGCCCATCTGCAACGCCTGATCTCTGGCGCAGTCCGCACCAGCGCCGGGCAAACCGGCAGCTCGGGCGGCTCGGTGCAACTGGACGGCGGCCCGCGCGCGCCCCTGTCCATCCTCGTCTCTCCGCTGCGGCTGGCGCAGCAAAGCCTTG
>DAHUZD010000306.1 GCA_027306745.1 Acidobacteriaceae bacterium | reverse complement strand
ACGCCCTTGCCGTAATCGGAGATCAGCACGGCCGTGCAGGTGTGTTATGTGAACGCGTTTTGCGCGGCGGTGATGAGCGCGGCTTCTTCTTGCGCGCGTGCGGCGCTATTGTCCTCAGCGTCAATGCGTGCGATATGCTGATGTCCGCCAACGATTCTGGTTTTTACCGTGGTGCGTCGCGTGCCCCGCACGGCATGGCGCACATCAATTGCACTCTGTTGGAGCATCGTTGCCAGCGTATCGCCGTCCGGGTCATTGCCGATGAGGCCGATGAGCAGTGGCGTAGCTCCCAGCGAGACAAGGTTCCATGCAACATTGGCTGCGCCGCCAGCGGCCAGTGTTTCGTTTTCCAAGTGCATAACCGGCACGGGTGCCTCGGGGGAAATGCGCTCCACTTTGCCCCACAGATACCGGTCGAGCATTACATCGCCCACGACGAGAATCGTCTGTTGCGTGAATCCCTCGGTTATCGTCCGCGATGCGGCCACAGTGTCCATTTGCATGACTCTCCTCTACGCTTTCAGGCCGGCATTTCCAAGCGCGCCCGACGCTGCCGGGGGGGTGTATAGCGGCAGAAACTGGCGCACGGCGCGAACGGTTTCATTTACGGAGACCATTTGCATACATACGGTATCCCGGTGCAGGCAAATTCTGCATCGTCCAGCTGCGTGGTTTGAACAGGGAGAGCATTCGGGTACACCTGCGAGCACCTGGCTGCTTTCTGCCCACGGGCCAAAGCGATGCGAGCAACTGGAGCCGAAGACCGCAACAGTCGGCGTATTTACCAGCGACGCCAAGTGCATGGGGCCTGCATCATTCCCCAAAAATACAGCACAGCGCATCAGCACGGCAAGAATCTGGTCCAAGGATGTCTTTCCGATCAAATTGATTACGCATCCCGCCGGCAGACTTGCTTCGATCGCATCTCCCAGCGCAGCATCGGACGCAGAACCAAGCAAAACGATGGTCCGGCCCTGGGCTGCCAACTCTGCTGCAACGGCAGCAATTTTTTTTACGCCCCACTGCTTTAAGCTGGAGTGCCCAGATGTCGGGCAAATGGCAACGTAAGCCGGCGCCGGTTCGGGCAAATGTTTCTGGGCAAATTGCACAGCCTGCCGTGGAAGGCCCTTAGAGAAGTCGAACTGAAGAGAAGCTGAGTCTGTCTGCAATCCCATGGCGTTCAGCAACGTCAAATTGCGCTGAACTTCATGCAGTACATCTTTGGGCAGAATCGCATCGGTCAGCAGACGGTCAAAGCCCATGTTGAGGTGGGACTTCCGCTTTTCGCTGTGCTCGCTAAAAGAAATTCTCCGTTTTGCCCTGGAAAAATAGGCGAGTGGCACTGCGTATTCGTGGTCCGTATCCAAGCGTGGGATCAGACAGAAATCATAGGCCTCCTGCTGCAGGTGGCTCTTGGCGAATTGATAGTGCCGGAGCGGCAGAGCTATGGGGCGAAAGAATTTGCTGCAATCCGTGGGAATTCCAATGACTCGTACTGCGGAAATTTTCTGGAAAAACGAGACGAAGGATGGATGCACGGCCAGCGTGATTTCCGCATGCGGCAGGCGTTGGTGCAATGCGCTGAGCAGCGGCAGAACCATGACGACGTCGCCCAGCGTGTCGAGCTTGATGACCAGAATCTTCAGCGGTGCATCGGCGGAAACCGGTTCATGGCTTGTTGCGGACACAACGGGAAACGCCCGAAGGGTCACCGCAACCTGTAGCCAGGTAAACAGGCCGACGATGCGATGCGACAACGAGATGAGGCCCAGCTTGAATTTGGCCTGGAAGAAATGTAGACGATCCCGCAGGTGACTTTGCTTGCACGAGTTTCCAGTATTCATTTTCACGGGAATCACTTGGAAATCAGCTCGCGCAGAAGTGTGTTCCAACCCTGCAGCACCGCATCCTTGGAAAAATTCTTGCAGTACACAGCGTGACACCGGGCCTGCATGTCGAACTGCTGCTGTGGACTGCCCGCGTAGGTGCGCAATGCGTTTACGGTCTCTGCAAAATTCGCAGGCGTCAACACCCAGCCGATTCCAAGCTCCTCAATCCAGCGTGCAATGGCGGAATGGGCGCTGCCGCAATAGAGTACAGGACGGCCAACAGCCAGGGAACCAAAAAATTTGGAGGGAACAACGGTGCCTGTCCAATCCTCGCGCAGGCTAACCACGTGAATATCAGCGCAGGCCAGCCGATCCTGCAGCCGATCTGCGGGGGCAAAGGGTACAAAACGGATGTTGCTGTCTTCCGTCGTAATCTCCGCTTGCAGCGCGTTGACCCGGTTGCCGCGCACGCTGAAGGCCAGTTGCACGGGGTCTTGGCGCAAAGCGCGCGCCAGCGACAACAGCGTTTCATGGCTGTGGGCACGACCGAAGTTGCCAGAGTACATCAGCGCCAGGCGTGTTTCCCCGAAGATGGCTGTTCGCTCAGCGTTTGCAATGGGCAGTGGCTCGTCTGGTTCGGCCAAGGCCCATGGAACCAACGTGCACCGGGTAGCTTGTGGCGCGTAAGGCAGCAGAAGGGAACGCATGCAGTTGCCAATGTCGACAATCGCGTCGCAGGACTGGTAGGCGCAACGAAGCAGCCAGTGCAGCCCTCGTGCCATCCATCCATTGCGTTGCAAAAGTCCATCTGCATAAGCGGCCTCGGGATACAAGTCCAGGCACCAATGCGCTATCTTTGTTCGCGGATGAAAAAATTTCCAGATGGGCGCAACCAGAACACTCAAAATCGGATCAGTGCCCACGATAAGAACATCGGGCCGGTGCTTGCGCCGGGCGGCCATTGCGGCCCAGCGCAGATTCATCCATGCAGCGTTGAGAATTCTTCCAGCAGAGGATGCCTGCTTCCAGGCCGGACGCCAGATGCGCTGGAGTTGCACGCCCTGCCACGAACTTTGGGCGGGATAGGCTGCAGCTTCATCCCTGCAGCCACGATTGCATGGAAACGCCACTACCTCCCACCCATGCCGAACAAGTCCAGAGCAGAGTTCGCTCAGGTGCACAGAACTGACGACATCGTCTGGGTGCAGATAGTGGTAGAAGACGTAGGCTTGCGGCAAGGGGTTGGGTCCTATGCGATGCTGGCCTGTGCAGTTTTGTTGGCCTCGACTTGTTTTTCAATCCAGCGGTAGGTTGTTTCCAGTCCAGAGTAGAGAGAACTGGAAGGAGCCCAGCCAAGTTTTTCGGAGATCAGGCGGTTGTCGGAGTTTCTGCCGCGCACACCGAGCGGTCCGGGAATGTGGCGAATCTTCAACTTTTTCCCTGCGATCTTCATCGCATACTCTGCAAGCTGGTTGATGGTGACCATTTCTTCCGAGCCGATGTTGACCGGGCCGGCAAAATTGGACTCCATCAGGCGCCGCACGCCTTCCACACACTCATCGATGTACAAGAAGGAGCGGGTCTGCTTGCCGTCACCCCAGATTTCAATCTCGCCGTCGTTGCCGACTTCCGCTACTTTGCGGCAAATGGCTGCAGGAGCCTTTTCCTTGCCGCCGCACCAGGTGCCTTCCGGACCAAAAATGTTATGAAAGCGCGCAACGTGAACTTCGATTCCATAGTTGCGAGCGTAGGCAAAGTAGAGACGCTCACTGAAAAGCTTCTCCCATCCGTATTCGCTGTCCGGTGCGGCAGGGTAGGCCGAGTCCTCCGAGCAAATTGGATTGTCTGGATCCAGTTGGTTGCGTTCTGGATAGATGCAGGCAGAGGAAGAGTAAAAATAACGTCGAACTCCAGCTTTGCGCCCGGCTTCGAGAATGTTCAGGTTGATTGTGGCGGAGTTGTGCATGACGGCAGCGTCATGTTCCCCGGTGAAGATGTAACCGGCACCACCCATGTCGGCAGCCAATTGGTAAACGTCTTCAATGCCCACGAGGGCCTGTGCGGCGGTGGAGAAATCGCGTAGGTCGCCGACCGTAAATTCGTCGCAGGCTGTGGCTGAAAACTCAGGCCGCTTTAGGTCAATGCCACGCACCCAGCAACCCTCGCTCTTCAAGCGGCGAGCCAGATGGCTGCCAATAAAACCGCCCGCTCCAGTTACCAGAACACGCTTCACTCTTTCTCCCTCTTTCTGGCCAATTCCGGGCCGAACGTCTGCATTGAGATACCCGCAGCTCCGCTGCAGGCCAAAATACCATTCTACAGAAAAGCCAAACAGCGGTTCCCTACATTCAGCCGCTGGTAGTCAGACGCACGTATGCAAATTGGGAAAGCAATCGATCGTGCATATTGGGATAAATCTTGGTCGGGACGGGCAGATTTGAACTGCCGACCCCTCGCACCCCAAGCGAGTGCTCTACCAGGCTGATCCACGTCCCGACGGTTTGCATGCAATGTGCAGGCAGGGGTGAACTTATTTTACACGGTTCCCAAGCGTTCGGATTTACTGTGTCGGCGGCACGAATTCCTTGGGCAGTGCCGCGCCTTCGCCAAAGAAAAAGTGCTGCATCTGCTCTACGAGAAACTCCTGCGCGGCAGGCGTCCAAGGTTGCAGGCGGTACTCATTCAGCAGCATTTTCTGGTGCTCGATCCATTCGTCCCAGGCTTTTTTTGAGACGGTGGCATAGATTTTGTTACCAAAATCGGTGTCAAAGGGCGGCTCATCGAGGCCCTCCAGTTGCTGCTTGTACTTCGCGCAGAAGACCATGTGCGCCATGCGGGCTTACTCCAGAATTGTGCGGTATGCCGACGATTGCGTCTGAGAAAGATACGCAGCGCGGCTGTCTCCATTGTACGCGTGCAGCGCAGTGGCGTGCGGAGGCCTATGGAAAGTTGGCTATGCCGCACGCCACGCACGCGAGGCTGCTATGGAAGGCGCAGTACCAGACCGGTGCTGACGGTGGTTGAAGAGATGCCGTTGAATTTTGAATAGTTGAGTTCGAGCAGACGCCATGCCAGATGCGGCATCAGTGTGACATCGGCCCCAGCAATGTAGTCCACCGCGCCATTGTTCTGGCTGGCAGACGAAGTGATGCCGAACAGGCTTGAACTGGCACTCGCATGGGCTACGCCAAAAAGAAATTCCGCATAAGGACGCAGAGGTGTGATGTGCGTTTTGAAGGAAATTTCCGGGCCAACCATAAACGTGTCGTAGTTTTCTGAGACGCCGGATTGGTTGGCGTGCTCAATGGAAAAACGCACGTCGCCACCCAGATTCAGAAAGTCGAATGAGCCTTTCAGGTTTCCCTCTGCATAGCCGCCGAGCGTGCCACCGTTAAAGCGCGGGCTGCCCGAGGAGCTGAGCGAGGTGGTGCTGAAGTCTGCGTAGGCACCGCCAGTGGCCGCCAGGGCAGACACGGGTGCCAGCAAAAGCAAGCTGATCAGCAGCAGGGATGGGGGAAATTTGCCATGCATGGGAATACCTCCAGAATAGAGTTAGAGCAACAGACCTTCTTCATCGTAATAGTTCCGGCATCCCTTGTCAGAGGAAAGTTGCACTGCCTGCGGGAGCGCGTATCGTTCATTTGTCAGCGTTGTCTGTGCCTCTTGTCGCGCTTATGCTGCTTTTTGGCGCGTGTCATCTTTTCTTTCTTCTTGGAAGTCTTGCCCGACCCACTTCTGGGCAAGTTGGACTCTTCCACCAAAGAAAATTGCAACTTGTTTTCAAAGATGTCGATGCGGTCCAATATGACTTGCACGCGCGCGCCTGCGGCATAGCAGTGGCCGCTGCGCTCGCCCTGAATTTGTCGCGTGTTTTCTCGGTAGGTGTAGTGGTCGTTGCGCAGCGTGTCGATGGGAACCAGCCCCTCGACGAAGAGGTCGTCGAGTTCGACAAACATGCCATAGCGTGTCGCGCTCAACACAATGGCGGCAAACTCCTCGCCCACTCGGTCGCGCATGAAACGGACTTTTTTCCACTCGATCAATTCGCGCTCAGCATCGGCTGCGCGGCGTTCCGTTTCACTGCATTGCTGTGCGATTGCGGCTAAATCTTCGGCGTCGATCGGCGCGGGGAAAGTTGGTTCTGCGCGCTGTAAGCCCAGAGCTGGCTGTGGAGATGAGGTTCGCTGCGCTTTCGACTGCGTCCACGGCGAGCTTGCGCTTTGCGCAGGGAATTCGATGTGTCCCGAGGCTCCAGCGTGAAGCAGCGCCTTCACGATGCGATGCACGATCAGATCTGGATAGCGTCGAATGGGCGAGGTAAAGTGCGTCTAGCAGGGCGTGGCCAGCGCGAAGTGGCCCAAGTTCTCTTCGCTGTAACGTGCCTGGCGCAGCGAACGCAACATGAGATAGGTCAGGATGCGCTCTTCCGGCTTGCCAGCCAGTCGCTCAACGAGACGCTGGTACATCTGCGGTGTGACAGGAATCTCTTCGGGAATTTCAAGGGTGTG
>DAHUZD010000292.1 GCA_027306745.1 Acidobacteriaceae bacterium | reverse complement strand
GATTCTATGACAACGGCCAGCACCATGGGGAAGCGGGGAACGGTAGTGGTGCCGATGAAGTTGCGGCAACGTTTGGGGCTGAAGGAAGGCACGCTGTTGATCGTCGAGGAGCAGAGCGGCGGAATTTTGCTGCGCCCCGCGATTGCCATGGCCACTGAACTCTATAGCGACGAGCGCAAGGCAGAGTTTCTGCTGAACAACGCAGTGGATGCGAAGGATTACGCGCAGGCTGTGCGGCAGGTGCGTGCGTTGGGCCTGGATCCCAAAAAGATTTCGCATCGGCGGCCATAAGCCCGCATGAAAACCTCAAAAACTCCATGCAGGGTATTTCTGGATGCAAACGTTCTTTTTTCGGCAGCGTATCGAGAGGATGCGGGTTTGGCGCGACTCTGGAAATTGCGTCCGGTGCAATTGGTGACCTCCGAATATGCCGCGCAGGAGTCAAGAAATAATTTGCCGGATTTGGCGCAACAATTGCGACTGGAACAATTATTGCAATCTGTGGAGAGGGTCAACGCGGCTTTGCACCCAGCGCCCATGGCAGGAGTTTCTTTGCCAGAGAAAGACTGGCCGATTCTGCACGCGGCCATCGTAGCGCAGGCGCAGTATTTGTTAACGGGGGATGCCCGGCACTTTGGCGCATATTTTGGCAAGACACTTTCGGGGGTGCGCGTGGAACGCCCGGCAGAGTTTTTGCGGCAATTCTTGGCAAGGCATACTTAGAGCCATCTCCATCCGCGCTCGCGTAGAATGAGGAGAATCGGACAACCGTCGTCCATTGCTCATTGTCCGGGCGCTTCCATGCAGATGCAGGCCATGCAGGTTCTCAACATTGCGGCTCCCATCGCGGCGCGGCGGATTGGCTCTCCGCTGGCGATGTATTTCTATGCGCAGAAGCACGGGCTGCTGCACTACCTGCGCGAACAGCAACTAGCCAATCAAACCTTTGCGCATCTTTACCACTGGAATTGGTTTGATGCCGCGCTGTTGACTCCCTACTTCATCGTGATGGTGATCCTGGCGTTTTACGGCATCCATCGCTATCAGTTGGTTTGGCTCTACTATCGCAACGCAAAGAAGGCCACGAAAGAACCGCCGCAGCATTTTGCAGAGCTGCCGTTTGTCACTGTGCAGTTGCCCATCTTTAATGAGCAATTTGTCATCGACCGCTTGATTGAGGCCTGCTGCAATCTGGAGTATCCGCGCGATCGATTTGAGATTCAAGTGCTCGATGACTCCACCGATGAGACGCAGCAGGTGGCTGCGGAGATCGTCGAGCGCTACCGCAGCGGAGCTGGCAATGGCACACCGCAGCCGATCCTCTACATCCATCGCACCAATCGGCACGGCTACAAGGCCGGCGCACTGGACAATGGACTGAAGACAGCCAAGGGCGAGTTTGTCGCCATCTTTGATGCGGACTTTGTGCCGCCGCGCGAATGGATTCTGCAGGTGGTGCACCACTTTGCCGAGTCAGAGATTGGCATGGTGCAGACGCGCTGGACGCACCTGAACCGCGAATATAGTTTTCTGACGCAGGTGGAGGCGATTCTGCTCGACGGCCATTTTGTGCTGGAGCATGGCGGGCGTTCGCGCAGTGGTGTGTTCTTCAACTTCAATGGCACAGCGGGCATGTGGCGCAAGTGCGTGATCGACGACGCGGGCGGCTGGCAGCACGACACGCTGACCGAAGACACCGACCTGAGCTATCGCGCGCAGATTCGCGGCTGGAAATTCAAATATCTACAACACGTCGAGTGTCCAGCAGAATTGCCCATTGAGATGACGGCCTTCAAGACGCAGCAGGCGCGCTGGGCCAAGGGGCTGATTCAGACTTCGAAGAAAATTCTGCCGCGCGTCTTCCGCAGTGATGTGCCCTTCCATACCAAACTGGAGGCTTGGTACCACCTGACGGCCAATCTGAGCTATCCGCTGATGATTGTGCTCTCCGTGTTGCTGATGCCGGCGATGATCATCCGCTTTTATCAGGGCTGGTTCCAGATGATGTTGATCGACATGCCGCTGTTTATGGCCTCGACCTTTTCGATCTCATCGTTCTATCTGGTATCGCAGAAGGAGCTGTTTCCGGGCCGCTGGTACAAGACGTTTCTATATGTGCCGTTTTTGATGTCGCTGGGCATTGGCTTGACGCTGACCAACACGCGCGCCGTGGTGGAGGCGCTTTTCGGCATCCAGAGCAGTTTTAAGCGCACGCCGAAATATCGCGTGCTTAAGCGCGGGGAAAAATCGCAGGCGGCCAAGTATCGCAAGCGGCTGGGTATTGTGCCGTGGATCGAGCTGGCGCTGGGCTGCTACTTTGCGTTGACCGTCTGGTACGCCATTGCGAATGAGAATTACTTCACCGTGCCATTTCTCTTTCTCTTCGTGCTGGGCTACTGGTACACGGGCCTGCTGAGTTTGTTGCAAGGGCGCTGGGAGCGCTTCAGAAGTGGCGGCGTCAATCTGGACGAGTCTTCGCCCAAGCCGTTCCCGGTGGGTGTGTAAGAAAAAAATCTGCCGCAATACAATACTCTTTACGAACCGGGCCGTCCATTGCAATGCAAGCAGTTCATGGCACGGCAGCGAGGCGCATTTTGAGCACGGCACGAGCACAAATTCCTATCCGGCTGACTGTTTTTGCGGTGAGCGCAACTTTATTTTTGTTGGGTTTTGCCGGTTGCAGCAGCAGCCCGGCCACGCCAACCACCGGGACCAATCCTCCAGGTCAGCCCGATCCACCACCGCCGTCTGTGCCGCCGCCCACGCCGATGCAGCAAGGCTCGGTGACCATCTCCCCGCAGAATGTAGCGCTGGCGCCGGGGCAGACGCAGCAGTTTACTGCTATCAGCACCAGCAGCGGGCAGCTTGTTTGGCAGGTGGATGGCTTCACGGGCGGCAATGCCTCCATCGGCACCATTGACTCCACCGGCAAGTACACAGCGCCTGCACAACTGACGCAGAGCGGCAATGTTGTGGTCTCTGCGGCTCTGTCAGGTTCACAGCAGAGCAACTACGCCACGGCACCGGTCGCTCTGATCCAGCCGGGGCAGGTGTTGCAGACGGCCAACCCGCAGGTGGCGCTGTATGCGATCTATCTGCCGCAGCCGGGCAGCGTCACCGTTCAGTTTGGTCCGAATACCAGCTACGCTTTGCAGACGTGGTCGCAGGCCACACCCACCACACCGAACAACTATGGCGGAGAAGTGAACATTGAAGTCGCCGGGATGCGTGCGTCGAGTACATATCACATGCAGGAACTGGTGACCTTGGCCAATGGCGTGACCTACACGGACAGCGACCACACCTTTGCCACGGGAGCCGCGCCGCAGACCGGGCCGGTGCAGATAAGCACGCCCAGCGGACAGACGCCGCAGCGGGGCATCGAGCTGTATGACGCTCTGCAGCCGAACACCACGACGTTTTCCCCCAGCATTGCGCAGGCCTACGCAACGGACTTGCAGGGCAATGTGATCTGGACCTACAGCTACGCAACTGCGGCGACGGACCCGGCAACTTTGTTTCCGATCAAATTGCTGCCAAATGGACATCTGCTTTTCTATCTAGAGACATTCAGCAATCTGCTGATGCCGCCGGCTCCGCCCAGCAATCCACCCACCACATTTAACGATCTGCGAGAGATTGATTTGGCGGGCAATACGATTCACGACCTCACCATGGCCCAACTGAACCAGTCGCTGGCAGCGAAGGGGTTCAACATTACGCTGCAAGCCTTCAGCCATGATTTTTTGGCGCTGCCGAATGGACATAAGGTTTTGCTTGCCAGCACCGTGCAACCTATCGCCAATCTGCCGGGCTTTCCGGGCACAACCAACGTACTGGGCGATGTACTGGTCGATGTCGATCAAAACTACAATCCCGACTGGGTGTGGAACACCTTCGACCATCTGGATGTCAATCGCCACCCGATGCAGTTTCCTGACTGGACGCACGGCAACGCGCTGCTCTACTCCACAGACGACCATGATCTGCTGTTTTCCATGCGGCATCAGAATTGGATTGTCAAAATTGATTTTCAGGATGGAACCGGAACGGGCAACATCCTATGGCATCTGGGCTACCAAGGGGATTTCACGCTGGTGGGCGGCACCGATCCTACGGATTGGTTTTACGCGCAGCATGGCATGAATTTTTTCAGCCAGAATACCAGCGGCGTTTTCCAGCTGGGCCGGTTTGATAACGGGAATGACCGGCAGTTTCCATCCGGAGTGACGTGCGGTGCGGCCGGTGCGCCTCCCTGCGAATACTCCACGGTGCCCGTGTTGCAGATTGACGAAAATGCCAAGACGGCGACTTTTATCTCCCACTACATTGCGCCAGCCAGCATGTATAGTTTTTGGGGAGGTCAGGCGGATCTGCTGCCGAATGGAGATTACGAAGCGGATTTTTGCGCAGCAGCGGGCGGCTCGATTGTGCAGGAATATCAGCCGGGGTCCAG
>DAHUZD010000281.1 GCA_027306745.1 Acidobacteriaceae bacterium | reverse complement strand
CGGCCTGCGTCTGCTGACTGGTGTAGGTGAAGTAGCCGGAGTAGCTGAAGGCGATCGGCCAAATCGGCAGCTCGCCCGGCCAGATCTAATTGGGGAAGGCCTCTTTTTGAGCGCGCGAGCCTAGCTCCAGCGGCGGTTCCTTTACGAAGTCTTCGTTGTCTTGCGGAAACTTGAAGCCATTCATCTTGAAGGCCAGGCCAAAATCATTCAGCTCCGGCCAGTTGCTGTGACACGTCGCACAGGCCGTGTGATATTTTCTGGCGAAGGCTGGGATCGCCTCCGCCTTGGGCGCAGTGGCCTGTACCGCCAGCAAGGCCGCCGTCACAAGCAATGTGAACCCAAAAGCAATTTTCATCTCCCGGTTCATTCCGTTTTCTTCCTTCTGTGCCGTTCTGCAACGCCACATGCATTTGCGCGCGAATTGTGATCGGGCACTCTGCAGACTACTTTTCGTGTCACCCGGCAACCATGACTCGCATCACCGCGCCGCGTGATGCAGGTCACGTCGCACAGCCAAGTGTGGATTTCGCTGTGACATACATCGTGGACCGATGGAGAAATGCGCACAAAAAATCCCTCGCTGCGCGCGAGGGATTTTTCTACGAAGCGTGCGAATCAGCGCCCGGCCATCACCACCGGCCCGGCACAAAGCTCACGGTAGAGCAGCGGAATGCTCATCAAAACTTGCACACCAATCCAAAATGCGAAGCAGGCAGCCGCGGTGATGGCGGTGATGCGGCTCAGGTCACTCTGCACCGCCAGCAGAATGCCCAGCGCCGCCGTCAGCGCCGCCGCCAACGCAAGCATCCGCGCCTTGGCGCTCTGGCTCTGCACCATCAAAGCCAGTCGCAACAGCCACAAGCTCCACAAAATTCCCATGCCAGCCGCAGGCAACGTAATCCAAACGACGCCAGGGTTCGAAATGCCCAAGCCGCCCGATGGCAGTGTGATCCACACCGTCGCCGGGTACGACTGGTACGCCAGAACAAACACGCCCGCAGCAATCAGGGCACCCACAAGGCTGATGCGCGCCACCGGCATACATCCGGCTGCCACCATCAACCCCAGCGGCAACAACATGCCTGCGCACAACAACACGCTGGCGACGGCCAGGCTCCAAGCATTAGCGCCATGCGCGGACATGTTCGCACCCAGCACCAGCAAAGCCGTCCCCAGCGCCAGCAGGGCTGCGCCGCTCTGCATCGCGGTTGCACCCCAGTTTTTCTTTAGACTTTGCATCCGTCACCTTCCCCAGATAATTTCACCCGTCTGCGTGCGGCGTGCTTCAAATGGCTTCAGCCGTCAGCCCTTTTTGCACCCAGACCGACTCCTGCTTCAACACCAGCACCGGGCGCGCAGAGTCGCACAGCACGCGATAAGCCGTGCCGGGAATAAACCGCGCATCAAATGCGGAGTGCGCTGAAGCGCCCATCACGATCATGTCCGCGCTCTGCCGCGCCGCATAGGCAAGACTCGACTCCACCGCCGGGCCGTAGACCACATCGCACACCGGGTTGCACTTGCGCACATTGTTCTCGCGGATTAGGTCTTGCATCATGCGGCTGGCGTAGGCGCGCACCGGCCCCGCCGTCGGATGCTCCTGCACCACATTCGTCACCACGTGCACCATCCACACGTCGGCCTGGTGGTTTTCGGCCACGCTCAGGGCAAACTCAGCAATGCGCCGCGCACCCTGGTCCAGCTTTGTGGCAAACACAATGCGCATCCGGTCGTTCGGCCCCAGCGTGCGCTGCACTACCTTCGGCCCCACCGCCAGCACTGGCACCTCGCTGCGATGAAAGATGGACTCCGCCGCCGAACCCAGCATGTGCATGTGATGTTTTGACTTTCCATGCGAGCCGGCCACGATCCGCTCCGCCTTCCACTGCGCGGCAATCTCGATCAGCTCATTGACCACATTGCCGCTGACCAGTTGGTAGCCGCAGGCAACGCCCGCCGTCTCCGCCTGCTCGGCCGCGCTCTTCAACTCTTCTTCGGCCGTGCGCCTCATCCGGTCCGGGTCGGAGTACATCATCAGCACCGGATCCACCACAGGGGCCGCCGCATCCGGCAGCACATGCGCGATCTTCAACTCGGCCTTGTACGTGAGCGCCTGACGAATCGCCACAGGCAGCGTGAACTTCAGATCCACCAACCCGGTCGCCAGCAGAATGCGACGCGGACTGGCCCACAATTGAATTTGCCGCGTGGACATAAGGCTCCTCTACGCCCTGAGTATCTGCCGAGCGATGCGGGATCGAATGTGAGGCTCGGCACACCAGTCCGTGACGCCAGTCACAAAAACAGCCGGATGTACGGCACACTCATGGAATTTTGTTTGGGAAAATTTGTGACAGCCGCACAGGCGCGTGGCGGGATGCGCCGTTTAGACCAGAACTTCCAGCGCGTCCTTGCGCAACAGCGTGATCGAGGTGCCCTTGATGGCGATCATCCCTTTGCGCTTCATCTCATTCAACGCGCGCGTGACAGATTCACGCGTAGTGCCCAGCATGGTCGCCAGGTCTTCATGCGTCAGCGACATGGTGAAGCGCTGGCCGTTGGCTTCCTGCCCGTTGGCCATCTCCAAAAACAGCCGCGCCACGCGTCCCGGAATCGAACTCGAAAGCGCCAGCCGGGTCGCATCGCTCAATGCGTTGCGGTATTCGCGGTTCATCATCTTGGTGGCGTGCATGCTGCCTTCAATGTGCCGCTCCAGAAACCGCAAAAAATCCTGCCGCTGAAATGACTTCACCTGCACAGGATCCAAAGCCTGCGCCGTGATCTCATACGGCGTGCCCGATATGGCCGCGCTCAGGCCCAGCACATCGCCCGGCTTGGTGATGCGCACAAGCAGGGTCTTGCCTTCGCGCGATGATGTCATCAGCTTCGCATGGCCATGGCAAAGCACATAGACGCTGTGCGCCGATTGCCCCTCAAAGAAAAGCGTCCCGCCCGGCGGCACCATCATGTGCATGCCCAAGGCCTCAAACTCCGCCAGCGCCTGCGGCGACAGATTACAGAACCAGTCTTCATGCCGGCTGGTGCAGGTTAGGCAACTGTCCGGTTGTTTGATGTTGAAGTGGGAATCCGCCATGCCATACGCTCCGGGAAATCTGTGTGATGCCGACCAGTACCGGGCCGCCCCCATCATACCAGTCGGCTGATACAGGAGTGTGGCTTGGCTCACCTGTGTGCCACCACACAACTCAAGCGATGCGGCGGCCTGTCTCCGCGCGCTTTGCACGGCTGGCTCCATGCTGGCGCTGCTCCCGCAACACCAACACCGGGCAGCGCACGGCGCGCAACACCTGCGCCAGAATGCCGCCGCGCAGATGCGTTAGCATTTCATTGCCGCTGCGCACGCTCATCACCAGCAAGTCGGCTGCGCTGTCGGCCGCCATGCGCACAATCTCCTGCGCTGGCTCACCGGCGCGGATCAAACACTGCGGCTGCACGGCCAACCAAGCTTCCGGTGCCAGCATCGGCTCCATCGCCGCAAATTCTTCTTCACTCAGATTTTGCAGGCCATCCCGCTTGACGTGGAAGATGGTCAGCCGCGCATGGTTGCGCACGGCCAGATCCCCGGCCAGGCGCGCCGCCGCCGTCACCCCATGCTGCGTGTCACAGGCCAGCAGCACGTGCCGCCACGGCAAATCGCCCAGCTTGGCCTTCACCGCCTGTGGCCCCACCACCAGCACCGGGTGGTTCGATGTGCGCACCACGGTCTCCGCCACCGACCCCAGTAGGAACCGGTCCACACTTTGCAGCGCCGCCGTCCCCACCACGATGCAGGCCGCGTGCAGCGCATCCGCCCGCGCCAGCAGCGTGTGCGCTGCGTTGCCCGCGGCAATTGCGCCCTTCACCACTCCGGTCGGGCCCATCACGCGCTGGGCCTCGGCCACGCGCTGTTTCAGCTCGGCCTCCTGCACCTCTAGAAGCGGGGCCGTATCCTCTGGCACCACGGGCAGGACGTAGATCACATGCAGCGGACGGCCCTCAGCCCTCGCCAGCCGCGCCGCGTACTCCACCACGGCATCCGAAGCGGGAGAAAAATCCACACCCGCCAGCACCGGTCCCTCTCCAAACTGCGCGCCTGTGGCCATGCCGCACCTCTTGCTCAGGCTTCATCCTAGCCAGCCCGGGGGGCCCGGCCTGTGATGCGCACTACATCTGAATGTGACACGCATCACGCACTGGCGGCCTGCGCGCTTACGGGAGCAAAATACTCCGTGCCCCGCACCGGCTCGCGCAAACGGCGCAGCAGACGTTGCAGATCCCCGCTGTTCCGCACAAAGTCCAGCGTGTCCGTGTTGACCACCAGCAGGTTGCTGGCCGTGTAGTGAAAAAAGAAATGCTCATAGGCCCGCACCACCTGCTCCAGATAATCCTCGGCAATGCGTCGCTCGGCGCGAAGGCCCTTGCTGCGGATGCGCGAGCGCAGCGTGCGCGGCGATGCCTGCAAATAAATCACCATATCCGGTGCCGGCAGGCCCTGCGTCACCTGCGCGTAGCGGCGGTTGTAGGCGGCCAGCTCTTCATCGTTCAGGTTCAGGTTGGCGTAGATTTTGTCCTTGGCCAGCAGAAAGTCGGCCACCACCGGCCCCGGCTCCTGCGGCATCGGGCGCACACAAAGCGTCCGCCTCCGCTCCTCCAAAAACCACATCTGCGCCGCAAAGGCTGCTCCCGCCTCGCCGCGGTAAAAGTACGGCAGAAAGGGGTTGTCCTCCCGCTCGGCTATCCTCTGCGCGCCCCAGTGATGCGCCAGCAACGCAGCTAGACTGCTCTTGCCCGCGCGCATCGGGCCTTCAATGGCGATCGACCGTGGCTGCGTCCAGCCAGCCCAACCTTGTGAACGAAATGGATAGATCATCGTGAGCCTCCGGAACCATTAGCGAATTAAAAGCGAATATAGCAGCCCCGTCATGGCGAATCAAGAGCGAAGATTTGTACTCCTTTGATTCTCCCCCTGCCCACCCCCCTCCCGCCGAATCGCAGCAACACTCCGGCAGCGGCCAGCCCGACAGCCGCTCCCACGCCATCCAAGCCCACAAACCGTTAGACTGAATGCGCCATGCCTGCACACATTGAAGCCTCCATCGCCGCCGTCGCCGCCAGCGCTCTGGCCGTTGCCGGAGCCGTTGCCTACGCGGGTATGGCACCTGGCTCCCAGATCTTTGGCCGCTGCGTGGTGGCCACGCCCCACCCGCTCCAGATCGCGCTCACCTATGACGATGGCCCGAACGATGCGGCCACACCGCAGTTGTTGGATGTGCTGGCTCAACACAATGTTCGCGCCACATTTTTTTTGATTGGCCGCTTTGCCCGGCAACGCCCCGCGTTGGCGCGCGCCATCGCCGCCGCGGGCCACTCGATCGGCAATCACACCGAGACACATCCGGCCCTTCTGCTCTGCTCGAATGCCCGCATTCGTGAAGAACTACACGCAGGCAACGCCGCGCTGGAAGATATTCTGGGCCAGCCAGTTCGCTGGTTTCGTCCGCCGTATGGTTCGCGCCGACCCTACGCGCTGCGCCAGGCACGTGCGCTGGGTCTGACCCCCGTCTTGTGGAATGCCATGGGCTATGACTGGAAGCCCACCACGCCGCAAGCGGTGGAGCAAAACCTCTGGCGCGGATTTGAGCGCAACCAGCGGCGTGGCCTGGCCACCAACGCTCTGCTGCATGACGGCGGCCACACTGGCTTGGGAGCCGATCGCCTCCACTCCGTCGCCGCCACCTCCACGCTCATTGCACGCTGGCGGCAATACTTCGCAGAGCGCAACCAACACTGTGAATTTGTCACGCCCGATGCTTGGGCTTAAGCGCGCAGATCAGGCAGTGGCTCGGGGTGGACTGGAGTAAAAAAACCAACCGCAAATCCCTTCACTCCGCCTCGATCGGGAGGATGGTGTGTCTTTGCTTTGGGCATGGAGGGCCATCCTGCGCCGCATTGACGAAGGGAGGGATGCAAACCTCTCAAACACTCTGAGTCATTCTGAACGGAGTCCGCAGACGCGAACGCAGCGAAGAATCCAGAGACTACTGGCTGCGTCGATTCAGCCTTCGCACTCTGGATTCTTCGTCGCTACGCTCCTCAGATGGCACGCTGTCTTTGTGTGAGGATGTAAAGAGTTATCCAATATCATTCAAGCCGGCCCACGGCGCGCGAAATGACTCCATCTCGCGCCCAACCAGCACCGTGGTAGCCTAAAGAGGATGCGCCCGTAGCTCAGCTGGATAGAGCGAACGCCTCCGGAGCGTTAGGTCGGGAGTTCAAATCTCTCCGGGCGCACCATTTCCGCAATAGAAATTCTGCTACTCTCCGTAAGGAAAATTCTTCTATTTTTTTCTGGGCTGGGCTGCGGCGTGGATGGCCAGCAGTGTTTCCAGCAGCGGGCGCAGACGTTTCAGGTCCAGCGCATTGGCACCGTCCGACTTGGCGTGGGCCGGGTCATCATGGACTTCGAGAAAAATTCCATCGACGCCGGCGGCGGCGGCGGCGCGCGTCAGCACGGGGATAAACTCCGGCTGGCCACCGGAGACGCCGTTGCTGGCCGAAGGCATCTGCACGGAATGGGTGCCGTCAAAAACCACGGGCGCGAAGCCGCGCATGATGGCCAGCGAGCGCATATCCACGACGAGATTGTTGTAGCCGAAGCTGGCACCGCGTTCGGTGAGGAAGATGCGCGTGTTGCCCGCCTCGCGGATTTTTTCTGCGGCGTGGTGCATGTCTTGCGGCGCAACGACCTGGCCTTTTTTTACGTTGATGGCGCGGCCTGTGGCGGCGGCAGCCAGCAGCAGATCGGTTTGACGGCAGAGGAAGGCCGGAATCTGCAACACATCGACGGCCTCGGCAACTGGAGCGCAGTCGGCTGGCTGATGCACGTCCGTAAGCACGGGCAGACCGGTGGCGCGGGCAATGCTGCGCAGGATGCGGCAACCCTCCTTGAGGCCTGGGCCGCGGAAGCTTTTGCCGGAGGTGCGGTTGGCCTTGTCGTAGCTGGCTTTGAAGATGCAGGGGATGCCAAGGTCGCCGGTGATGCGCTGGATGGCGTCGGCCATGGTGCGGGCGTGGGCTTCACTTTCAATGACGCACGGCCCGGCGATCAAAAAGAGCCGACCTCCGCCCACATGCACGCTGCCAATTTCAAATTCTTCCGTCACAAGAATTATTTGACCACAAGGTTGGTACAAGCTGCTGGCGTACGCCGCTGTGCGGAGCTGGTGCAGTTGAGGTTCAGCGGAAAACTCTTCGCTCAACCGGCAGCGGAGTTCCAGCCATCCAAGCGAGCCAGCGGGTCCCGCAAGACGGTGCGCACCAGATCGGCCTGGCTGTGGCAGTCCATCTTTTGCAGCAGGCGTTTGAGGTGAATTCTTGCCGTGCCGTAGGTGATGCCCGCGGCCCCGGCATACTCGGTGAGCTTTTGTCCTTGAAGGATGGCCGAGAGCAGGCGCAACTCCGCAGGCGTTAAGCGGAAAGACTGGTGCAGCCGGGATGCGGGTACTTCGAGGCTGGCATCCGGATCAGAGAAGAGGAGG
>DAHUZD010000251.1 GCA_027306745.1 Acidobacteriaceae bacterium | reverse complement strand
TGCCCAGCACTGGCCGCGCCGGACGGCGGGCGTGGTGGTCACGGTCTTCGGCTTCTTCGCCATGGCGGCCATGCACCCGATCGTTTGGATGCTGGGGGCGCTGATTCCGGGCTTGCAGATCGAGCGTGAGGTCTGGAATATTCCAAAATTCATCACCGCCGTGGGCATTTTGCTCACGTTTTTGGAGCAGCAGATCGACCGCGCCGAGCACCTGGCGTTGCATGATCCGCTGACCGGGCTGCCCAACCGCAGACTGCTGGAAGACCGCATGGAAAAAACCTTGCAACGGGCCGACCGCAACCAGACGCTGGCCGCCGTGCTGATGGTGGATATGGATGAGTTCAAGCGGATCAACGACACCTACGGACACGCCGTGGGCGATGCGGTGCTCTGCGCAGCCTCAGAGCGTATGCTGAAACGGCTGCGCAAGGCCGACACGGTGGCCCGCACCGGCGGCGATGAGTTTACCGTGCTGCTGGCGGACCTGACCGAGCCACAGAATGCGATGTACCTTGCCCGCACAATCGAAGAATCTTTGCAGCAACCGGTGACGGTCGGCGGTGTCACGCTGCAAGCCAGCGGCAGCATCGGCGTCGCCGTCTATCCCAATGACGCGCGCAGCCCCGATGCGCTCTACGCCCACGCCGACGCGGGCATGTACGCCGCCAAGCGCCGCGCGAAGACGGTGCAGGACGGCCGCAACTCCTCCATTGCGGGTTGATTGCGTCGCAGTGGATTGCGGCATGGCGTCTTGGCAGCGCTGAGTGGTTTTCTGGGCCAGGATTGCACCATCGAAGAGGCCCCGCGGAGCCGTTCTGCGGCTGCGGCGAATCTGGATCTACCCTTGGCATTGCCCGAAGAATAGGCAGGTAGGCGGACGAGGAAATGGCGCGGTGTGGGCAAAAAAAACGGCACGAACTAGGTCCGTGCCGGGAGGCCAGTGACGCAAATTGCTCGGGGGGCGACGCCTGTCCAGTGCGCCGGTGATCCCTGACAAATTCAGTATGCCATAGATATTCTATTTTTTGTAGGAAGAATCAAAAAAATAATATATTTTTCCATATTTGGAAGATGCCCTTGGGGGCTACCCGGGGGGATTTTTCACATAAAGTGCTTTTAATGAATAGATTACGCTGAAAACCTCCCTGGGCGAGATGGGTAGGCTCGGGCCGCCTATGGCATACTGGAGCATGAATTTTGGGCGGTTCGGGTGCTGGGATGGGCTGGTTGGGTGCGCCGGATGGGGATTGGAGGCTGACATGGGGCCAGAATCGGGCAGGACGGGGCTAAAGGCAGAGCCGGAGACGGGGCCTGCGACGATGGGGCCTAGGCCGGTCGCTGCGGGCGGGGCCGATGCGCCGACACCGCAGGCAGGTGGCAGCCAGCGCGAGCGGGCTGGTGCTGTGTGGAAGACGGCGCTGCTGCTGGGTGGCTCTGTCTTGCTGGGGGCGGCGGCTATGGCGCTGTGGAACCGGCGCACGCTGGCCAAGTTGCAGGAGCAGGCCAGGCAATCGAAATAAAGGCTGAGCTTGGCGGAGAGAAGGCCGCTGTGGAGCATGGCGGATGGCTGCGCGATTCGCTGTGCGCCGCTGCGGTTCCTATAATGGGGAAGCAGAGCCAAAAATCACAGCACGCAAAGGCCCACCCCACGTATGCGCACAGCCGCCCGGAAACAATCCGCACGCAGAAAATCCCCGGCTGGCCGTCCGGCCTTGCGTGGAGCGCCCCAAGGCGCGCAAGAGAATACACTGCCGGGCATCGCCATTGTGGGCCGACCCAACGTGGGCAAATCCACGTTGTTCAATCGGCTGACGCGCACGCGCCGCTCCATTGTCGGCGATGAGCCGGGCATCACGCGCGACCGCATCTACGGCATGGTGGAGTGGCAAGGCCGTCGCGCGCGCCTGATCGACACCGGCGGCGTGGTGCCGACGGATGCCGCACTGATTCCCGCGGAGATTTTTCGCCAGGCACAGGTGGCCTTGGAAGAGGCACACGCGATTGTCATGGTTGTCGATGGGCGCACAGAGCTGGCCGCGCCGGACATCGACCTGGCGCGCCTGCTGCAACGCAGCGGCAAGCCCGTCTTTGTGGCCGTCAACAAAATGGAGACCGACGCATTACAGGCGCAGGCGGAAAATCTCCGCTCGCTGGGCTTTGAGCACATGCTGCCCGTATCTGCGGAGCATGGCCTGGGCATTGCGGAGTTGATGGAAGCCGGGTTTGCCGTGTTGCCTCAGACGGAGCCAGAGAATGAGGCCGAGGAAGCCTTTGCAGGCGAGCCGGAAGAAGATGCCGAGATGCCCGTGCGGCCGTCGCCCATGCAGCATGAGGTGAAGGTGGCCATTATTGGCCGACCCAATGTGGGCAAAAGCACGCTGTTGAATGCGCTGACAGGCAGCGCGCGCGCCATTGTTTCTCCCATCGCCGGCACCACGCGCGATGCCGTGGATGCCGTGGTCACGCACAACGAAATGGATTTTCGCTTTATCGACACGGCAGGCATTCGGCGCAAGGGCAAGACCACGCTGATGGCCGAGAAGCTCTCCGTGGTGATGGCACGCAAGCATCTGGAGGCCGCGGATGTATCGCTGCTGCTGATCGACGCCACCGAAGGCGTGACGGCCTTGGATGCAACCATCGGCGGCTACGCGCATGAGAGCGGCCGCTCCGTGATTGTCGTCATCAACAAATGGGATCTGGTGACCACGGCTCGCACCGATGGCAAGCCACCCGCCGACCGCACGATTTATGAGGAGCAGGCGCGGCATGCGCTGAAGTTTTTGGGTTATGCACCCATGCTGTTTCTTTCTGCCGTGGAGGGCCGACAGACGAGCCGTGTATTTGAGGCCGTGCGCCGCGTGGCCGCCGAGCGCCGCAAGCGCATCTCCACAGCAGAGATGAACCGTTTTCTGGAACGCGTGGACTTCGAGCGCGCCGGATTGCCCTCGTCGAAGCAGATGCGCATTCTTTATATGACGCAGGCCGCTGTGGCTCCGCCGATGTTTGTGCTGTTTACGGACCGGGATGTGAAGCTGCACTTTTCTTATGAGCGATTTTTAGAGAACCAGATTCGCGCAGCTTTCGGTTTTAGCGGCACGCCGGTTCGCTTCAAGATTCGCGCACGCAAGAAAAAGACGGAACGGTAAGCGTGACATCGAATTGTGTTGCATCGCTTTTTCGCCTTTGATAGGCTCCCGCAATGCAATGGAATCTGCATTTCCACAAATCCGATGTGAGCCTGTGGGCAGATCGCTACATTCAAAACAATAAGGATCAAAAGCGCGAAAACGAGATTGAACGGCAGATTAGCCCAAAAGTTAGAGAGCATGGCTTTTACACCAAAGAAGAGTTTCTTGCTGTGTGCGAATGGAAAAGTCGGCGTCCTGAAAAATTTTATGCAAAGAATGATGAGGACTTCATTCAGGAAATCACCAGGATCGCACTGTCATCCCGCCATGAACGTTTGCGGATTGAAATCCTTAGAGTGTTGGAAGGCGTGGATTGGCCCACAGCATCGGCACTGCTGCATTTTGGGTCAAAAGACCGTTATCCAATTTTAGATTTTCGTGCGCTGTCATCGCTATCAATTTCGCCGCCACCACCGTATACGTTTGATTTCTGGATGGAATATGTGGAAACCTGCCGCCACCTTGCAGATGAATTGAAAGTGGATATGCGCACTTTGGATCGGGCGCTCTGGCAATTTTCCAAGAAAAGCGACAAGGGGAAGCATAGCGACGATGAATCCAAACGCTGCTAACTTCGTCCGATACGCGCGAATTCTCTGGATTCTTCGCTCCCGCGGGTTGCTCAGAATGACTGTCTTTTGGATTCGATTTTTTAATCTGACAAGCTGTTACAGGTAAAGGCAACTCTTATCCAAAAGCGCGCATCCTGCCTGTTCGCGTTGCCACCACGCATCAAATTCTGCCAAGGCGTGCTCGCATTGCAGGCGATGCCGTTCTTTTTTGTCGCGAACTTTGCGCCGCGTCTCTTCATCCAGCGGCTCCAGCAGATCAAAGGTGATGTTGGCCGGTTGAAAGCGTGCCGGATCGGCGTGGGTGATGTAGTGCATCAGCGAGCCGAGAGCGCTGGCTCGCGGCAGCGGTGCTGGCTCGCGCCCGTGCGCCAGCGCGGCGGCAAAGATGCCCGCAACCATGCCGCTGGCCATCGACTCCGTATAGCCTTCAACCCCGGAGATTTGCCCGGCGAAGAGGATTGTTGGGTGCGAGCGTAGTTGCAGCGTGGGCGAGAGCAGGCGCGGAGCGTTGATGTAGGTGTTGCGGTGGATTTGTCCGTAGCGCAGAAATTTTGCATTCTCCAAGCCAGGGATCAGCCGCAGCACGCGCGCCTGCGCTCCGAATTGCATGTGATTTTGAAAGCCCACCAGATTGTAGGCATCCGCGCGCAGATTCTCACTGCGCAACTGCACCACGGCGTGCGGAGTTTTTCCGGTGCGCGGATCGCGCAGGCCCACGGGCTTCATCGGGCCAAAGCGTAGCGTGTCTCGTCCGCGCCGCGCCAGTTCTTCAATGGGCAGGCAGCTCTCAAAATAATTCAGCTTCTCCCATTCGCGTTGCAGGGCCGGTTCGGCGGCAAGCAGCGCGTCGAGGAAGTGCTCATACTCCTCGCGCGTCATGGGGCAGTTGATGTAGTCGGCGGTGCCCTTATCCCAACGCGCGGCCATGTAAGCGCGCTCCATGTTGATGGAGTCGGCTTCGACAATTGGGCTGATGGAATCGTAAAAGGCCAAGTGCTCGCTGCCGGTGAGTGCGGCGATGGACTGCGAGAGTGCGGGTGAGGTGAGAGGGCCGGTGGCGATGACGGTGATGCCGTTGCCGGGATCGAGCGCGGTCACCTCTTCGCGGCGGACGGTGATGCGCGGCTCTGCGGCAATGGCTGCTGCCACGCGGCGGGAAAACTCCGCACGATCGACGGCCAAGGCGTGTCCAGCGGGCACAGCGCTAGCGTCTGCGGCGGAGAGTAGAAAGGAGA
>DAHUZD010000236.1 GCA_027306745.1 Acidobacteriaceae bacterium | reverse complement strand
CCATAAAAAAAATTTGAATTTCCATACATTGTTTCTCAACAATCCTCAACGGCAGAACATTTCGCCGGTAGACTACACCAGCAGCCAGAGCAGTCCCAATCCGTTGCGCAGGAGAGACTCTCCCGTACGGCCTTGCCGTTCCTGTCTTGTGCAGGCTCCGACATGGCGCGCAACCATTCCCCCAAACATCAAATCCACCCGTGTCGTTCCATTGTGCCCCAGCGTTTGCCCATTTCACAACAGGATTTCCGTGCAGGTATCACAAACGCCTACCCCCTCATCCGTGGGGTTGCCTCTTGCCAACGCAAGAAAACTCCACCCCCAAAGCCAAATTAAGCCGAATTTAATCAACACGTTAATGCTGCTGCGTATCCCCACTCTCACTTGGACTATCCCGATTCCATTCGTGAGGCTGACGAGGCGACAGGCCTTGCCACAGGCTCGTAACACGGCATTCACCGTCCGCTCATAGGAATTTCATTCCGCATTCAACAGGCGTGCAAATCCGCCTGTTGTTCTGGAGCAGGACAGCGTGCGTCTCATGCCTTTTCACCCTTGCCGGGTGCTCTTTGCGTACGCCCCTGTCCCAACAACCAACCGATAGAGAGGTCAATTCGTGTCCAGACTCTGGAAGAAAATTCTGTATCCCTTGCTCCTCGTTCTCCTGGCCGGTGGAACACCCTTGTTCGCAGCCGAGCCAGCCACGGTCCGGGGCACTGTGGTCAACACGCAAGGCAATGTGATTGCCGGTGCGCAGGTAACGCTGACCAACACCATGACGGAGAAATCCTTTTCCGCCACCACGGGCCAGGACGGCAGCTACAGCATCACCGTGCCGAATCCTGACGGCTCCATGCTGACCATTGTCAAAGACGGCTTTGCCACCTACAGCCAGGCACTCGATCTGCACTCCGGTCAGATGTTGGACGTTGACGCCAAGCTGGAGGTACAGAAGGCCTCGCAGACCGTGACCGTACACGCTGCAACGCCGGGCCTCACGCCGGCCCCTACGCAGCAGCAGGTCTTTGATACGGCGCAGTCGGTGCGCGTCATTGACCGCCAGCAGATGGACATGGCCGGCCCAGTCGCTGGCGGCGCGCAAGTGCTCTCCACCGCGCCCGGTGCCATCGTCACCGGCTACGGCAACACCGGCGCCACCAAGTACACCATCACTGTGAACGGACTCAACCAGGGCTGGGGCGGTTACGGCGGCTATACCGGCGGAGCATCGCTGCAAATCACACTGGACGGCATTCCGATCGTCGATCCGGCCACAAGCCTGTGGCCTTCGGCAACCATTCCAGAAAATGGCTTGATCCAGAACGTCAATGTTACCTACGGCCCCGGCGCAGCCGCCGACCGCTGGTATGACAATGTGGGCGGCGCGGTGGAGTTTACCCCCTTGCAGCCCTCGGCCCAGCGGCAAGCGAACGTGACGGCCACCTATGGCAGCTACCAGCAGAAAGACCTGGTGGCCAGCTACAGCCCCGGAATGTTCAAGGGCTGGTCCACGGAGCTGGCAGGCGGAGCGGGCAAAGGCGACGACTTCCGCAAGGCCAGTGATGGCTTCAAAAATCCCAGCAAAGACTGGGCCGCACAGGCCAAGGCCGTCAAGGCCTTTGACGCCAGCAGCGCGGAGTTTGGCGGCTACTACTCCTACGCAGGCGGCTACCGCTCCCAGGTGATTCCCATCGTCGCCAACCCTTACATCACCATCGATGGCCAAACCGGCAGCCAGCAGTACAGCCAGAAAACCTCCGGCTATTACAGCACTCTGCCCTATGCCAGCTACAACAAATACGACACCAACCAATTGGGCCTGATCTACGCGCGGCAAAATGTCACGCTCGACCCCACCACCTCCTTGCAAAACACGGCTTGGTACATGACCATCATCCGTACCCACGCCCGTTACAACGATGTCTATCAAGACCTCTCAGGAGCCAACGGCAACCAGCAGCAGGATGAGCACAACAACCCCTTCAGCCACACGATGGGCGACAAAATTCTGCTCACCAAAAACCTGCCGTGGAATGCGATCACCGGCGGCGGCTACTACTTGCATGAGCTGTACAACAGCCGCAACAACTTCTATGGCCCGGCTTGGGGTGGCTCCAAAACCACCGTCAACCAGGGCGGAAAAATCCGTTCCAGCTACTTTGATCAGACGGACTTTGCCCTCTTTCTGCAGGACGACATTCACCCCATCGCCGCTGTGCACATCACGCCCTGCATCAGCTATGTGGGCTTTGCCTCCAGCTTCTACAACGCTGTGCAGCAGGACTTCAACCTGGCCGCCGGAGCCACGCTGAGCAGTACCTGCCGCTACGGCAACTTTGGCGGAACCAAGGGAACCGTCAATGTGCAGGATGCCTGCCCCTCAGCCCGCGAAAACCGCAGCGGCGTGGAACCATCGATCGACGCTTCCGTTCAGGTCCGTCCATGGCTGAACGTTTATGGCGGATTCCAAGAGGCGTTGCGCGGCCCAGCCTTGGGCGGCGGCGGCGGCCTATTTCAAGCCGTGGACCCCTCCAGCTACCACTTGGAGCGCAACTACTACTCGCAGGGCGGATTCAAGATTCACACCGCTGGCGAAGGCTACCGCAACAACTTCATCTTCGGCGCCAACTACTATTACGAGAAGTTTGACAATCAGGAGATTGACACCACGCTGGCCAACGGCAATACGTATGATGCCGACGGCAGCTCGCACTACAAGGGCGTCAATATCTTTGCCGACGATGACCCCATCCACAACCTGCATCTTTTCGCCAATGCCAACATTGAAGCGGCCAGCTATGACAGCTATGTCACCGGCGGCCTCTTTGTGAATGGTGTGGCCACCTGCAACCCTCCCAGCGGCCCGGTTGCCGGATGCCTGGACTTCGCAGGCTACCCGGTTTCCTACGTCCCCACTTCCACCTTCAACCTGGGCGCTGCCTACCTGATTCAGGCGGCTCCGAAGCTGGCGCTGCAACCCACGGCGGCGCTGCAATTCGTCGGCAGCCAGCATGTATTCGACAACTGCGCGGAGCAGGCCGGAGTCTGCACCAGCCCTGCGCCCAGCAAATCGGTCACCATGCCGAGCTACACCACGCTGAACCTTGGCCTCAAGGTTCCCTACAAACACTGGGACGTCAGCGTTGCCGCGCTGAACGTCTTCAACCAGGAGTACAACATCTTCGAATACATCTCGGCGGGCAGCTACTTTAACACCAGCAGCACCGCGCCGGCCAATCAACCGCAGTACGCCTACGATTACGTCACCGCCTATCCCGGAGCACCGATCACGGCGTACGTCAGCGTCAGCGCGCACTTCTAATGCACTTGGAAGCTGCCTGCCGCTCTGCTTGCACAGGGAGCGGCGGGCGCATCCGCATCCGGCTCGCATCCCTCATCTCCGCAAGCAATCTCCCTCTCACAATCCAGCAGCCGCTCCAGCATGGCCAATGCAAACGGCAGTGCATGTTCACGCAGGCGTGGTGAGAGTTCCTCCGTACACTCCATCGTGACCGCGCCAGCCGCCAGCAGATAGGCCCGTTGCGGCTGGCAGCCATACCAGGCCTGCGCGCAGGCCAGCAGCCGCTCTGGCGTCATGTGGTGGGAGGCGCGCAACGGGCTGGCACTCTGCAAGCCCTGCGTGCAATCCGACCCGTCCGCGGGTTCCAGCAGATTCAGCATCACCTCGCCAGCAGGCGAGGTGACAGCCGCATCGGCAAAAACCACCCCGCGGGCATGGGCAATCTCAGCAGCCATCTCTGGTGTCCATTGCTGTGCAGCCAGCACGCGTAGATGCTCTGCGGAAAAGCGCTCGCGCGCCGCCGCCGCCAGGTGCAGACCAAACTCATCATCGCCACGCAAGGGATTGCCACAGGCCAGCAGCAGCATCTCCGTCATCGCGTGCCTCCTCAATCCCGGCGCAGGCTTCGTACCAACGCACCATCCGGCGCGCGCAGCTCCACCTGCAACGGCATCTGCCCCACCGCATGCGTCGAGCAACTCAGGCAAGGATCATATGTGCGGATCACCGCCTCCACGCGATTCAGCATCCCCTCTGCCACCTGATCGCCGCGCACAAAGTGTCGCGCCGTTTGCAGCACGCCGCGATTCATCGCAGCGTTGTTGTGCCCGGTGGCGATAATCAGGTTGGCGTGCGTGATGAGTCCATCGTCATTCACCTGATAGTGGTGCATCAACGTTCCGCGCGGAGCCTCTGCCACGCCCACGCCTTCATTGCTGTTCACGCGGGCCGAGGCGCGCACATGCTTGTCGAGTATCTCCGGATCCAACAACAGTTGCTCGATCTTCTCCGTGGCGTGCAGCATCTCCACCAAGCGCGCCTGGTGGTAATAGAAGCTGCTCAACACCGGCCCATTGCTCATGGCGCGAAAGGCGCGCCACTCCACGTCGGCCAGCGGCGTGCCGCAACGCTCGGCCAGATTCAACCGCGCCAGCGGCCCCACGCGATACACCCCGCCCGGATAGCCCAGCGGCTTGTAGTACGGAAACTTCAAATAGGTGAATGGCTCGATCTTCTCTTCGATATAGCTGGCATACGCCTTCGGATCCAAGCTGCTCGCGACAATATTTCCCGCCGAGTCACTCAGGCGCAGATGGCCATCGTAATACTCAGCCTGGCCATCGTCATCGGCCAATCCCAAAAATAGAGTGGGGAAATTGGCGAAGACCTCAATCTCCGCGTGAAAGTTTTCCGTCGCCGTTTTGAACCAAGTGAGCGTGCGCTGCACCTTGGCCCGCGCTTCGGGAATCATCGCCAGAATTTTGTCGCGCTTCTCCAGGCTCAACGGCTCATTGACGCCGCCGGGCACCACCCAGCCGGGATGAATGCGCTGGCCGCCGAGAATCTCAATCACCGTCTGGCCAAACTGGCGCAGATGCACACCGTCCAGTGCCGTCTCTGGCGCCGTCTGCGCCACGCCGAGAATGTGCCGCATCGCCGGATCGGCATCCATGCCCAGCAACAAGTCGGGCGCGGATAGATAAAAGAAGCTCAGCGCGTGCGACTGCACCAACTGCGCCAGATTGAAGATGCGCCGCAGATTGGCCGCCGCTGGTGGAATGCGCACGGCCAGCAGCGCATCGCAGGCCTTGGCCGAGGCGATCAGGTGGCTGACCGGGCAGATGCCGCAAATGCGCGCCATGATGCCGGGCATCTCGTAATACGGACGCCCCTCGCAAAACTTCTCAAAGCCGCGCACCTGCGTAATGTGAAAGTAAGCCTCCTGCACCACGCCGGCGTCGTCCAGTTGCAGCGTGATCTTGGCGTGGCCCTCTAATCGCGTAACCGGCGCAATGGTGATGGTCTTCGGCATCGCTGTCTCCTCTTCAACCGAACTTGGCCACGCCGCTCAAATCTGGCACGCGACCTGCCAGCAATTCGCTCAGCGCAAAGTGAATTGTGTCCGCCGTGGGTGGGCAACCGGGCACGAACGCATCAATCGAAACGTAGTCGTGCAGCGGCTGCACGCGCTCAAACAACCGCGGCAGTTGCACAAAAATATCCTGCATCTTGCCGGGAGCGTTCTGCGCCGGGCCTTGGGCAGATTCGCCGTAGACCCGGCGCAGCATCGCTTCTGCGCCGCACGCATTCCGCAGCGCGGAGACGTTGCCCGTGATGGCGCAATCGCCCACGGCGACCAGGATGCGCGTCCGCTCCCGAATCATGTGAATCTTCTCCAAATCCTCGGTGTTGCCAATCGCGCCCTCGACCAATGTGATGTCCACATGCGCGGGAAATATCTTCTGATCCACCAGCGGACTGTAGACCAAATCGAATTGGCTGCTGAGTGTGATCAGCCGCTCATCCATGTCGAGCAGCGACATGTGGCAGCCGGAGCAGCCGTCCAGCCAGACCGTCGCCAGCGTCTTCTTTTCGCTCATAACTCCTCCCGCATGGTGCGCAGATACGGCAGAAAACTAGGGTCCTTGCCGCGCCGTTCTCCGGTGCGATTCTTTTGGAAGAGCGCGCCGGTCGGGCAAACCTGCACGCACTTGCCGCAACTGGTGCAGGTCTCCGACGTGCCCCACGGCTGATCGAGATCGGTGATGACCTTGGACTGAATGCCGCGACCCATCACGTCCCAGGTATGCGCGCCTTCAATCTCAGAGCAGACGCGCACGCAGCGTGTGCAAAGAATGCAGCGATTGTGATCGAGCGTGAAGCGCTCATGCGAAGCATCCACCGTGAGCGCAGGAAAACGATACGGCACCTCGACGTGCGTCATACCCAGCGTGGTCGCCATCGATTGCATCTCGCAATGGTTGTTGGCCACGCAAACCGAGCAGACATGGTTGCGTTCGGCAAAGAGCAGCTGCATCGTCATCTGCCGATCATCGGCCAGGCGCGGGGAGTTGGTGGTGATTTCCATGCCCTCATCGACGCGCGTGGTGCAGGCTGGCAGCAAACGGCGCGCACCTTTGACCTCCACCAAACAGAGGCGGCAGGCACCCACATCCCCCAGTCCCTCCAAATGGCATAGTGTGGGAATAAAGATGTTGTGCTCGCGCGCGGCGGACAGAATCGTCTGCCCCGGTGTGGCGCTGGCGTCCACGCCGTCGATCACAAAGGTCTTGGCTCCGGGTGCGGCGCTCATGCGTTCACCTCCGCTGGGGTTGCGGCACACTCGCAGACGCCCGCCGGGCAATGCTTGTCCTCAATGTGCGCCAGATATTCGTTCTTGAAGTACCGCAGCGTACTCAGCACAGGATTGGGCGCAGTCTGTCCCAAGCCGCACAGACTGGTTGCACCCACCATTTCGCAGAGCCGCACCAGCAGATCAAGATCGCGGTGCGTCGCTGCACCTTCGGTAATGCGCGTCAGCAAACCATGCATCTGCGCCGTGCCTGCGCGGCAGGGGATGCACTTGCCGCAAGACTCCGACATGCAGAACTCCATAAAGAAGCGCGCCACGCTGACCATGCACGAGCTGTCATCCATGACGATCATGCCGCCCGACCCCATGATCGAACCGGCCTGCATCAGCGAGTCGTAATCGACGGGAATATCGAGCAGCGATTCTGGAATGCAGCCGCCGCTCGGCCCGCCCGTCTGCACCGCTTTGAAGGTGTGCCCCGCAGGCACGCCGCCGCCGATGTCAAAGATGATCTCGCGCAGCGTCATGCCCATCGGAACCTCGATCAGCCCCGTATTGCGCGCCTTGCCGCTTAGGGCAAAGACTTTGGTTCCCTTGCTTTTGGCCGTGCCCTGTGCGGCGTACCAAGCGCTGCCGCGCGCAAGAATCGGCGACACATTCGCGTAGGTTTCCACATTGTTGATGAGCGTGGGGCTGTTCCACAGGCCCGACTCCGCCGGGTACGGCGGCCTCGGCTGCGGCGTGCCGCGTCGGCCTTCAATGGACGCGATTAGCGCTGTCTCCTCGCCGCAGACAAATGCGCCCGCACCCAAACGAATCTCCAAATTCAGGCTCATGCGCGTTCCGGCAATCTCCGCGCCCAGCAGCCCCATGCGCTTGGCCTCGCGAATAGCCACTCCCAGTCGTTGCACCGCCAGCGGATACTCCGCGCGCAGAGAGATATAACCCTGCGATGCTCCCACGGCATACGCGGCCAGAATCATGCCTTCCAGCACGCGATGCGGATCACTTTCACGCACGCTGCGATCCATGCACGCACCGGGGTCGCCCTCGTCCGCGTTGCAGATGACATATTTGGTTGCGCCAGCCGCACGCGCCACTGTCGCCCACTTCAGCCCGGTGGGATAGCCTGCGCCGCCGCGTCCCCGCAAGCCGCTGGCAGAGATCTCCTGCACCACTTCGGCGGGCGTCATCTCATGCAAAGCGCGCAGCAACGCGCGATAACCGCCCACAGCGATGTACTCCTCGATGCTCTCTGGATTGATGCTGCCGGAATTTTCCAGCACAATCTTCGTCTGCTTGGCAAAGAACGGCATCGTCGTGTCGATGGCCAACTCCCGCACCGGCTCCCGGTTCAGGCTGGCAACGATCTTGGCCGCATGGCCTGGCTGCACACCGCCGTAGAGCCGCGTCGGCTGCGCCGTCGTTTTATCCTCGGCGGCCACAGCCTGCGCAGGCTCATGGCTCACCACCGGCCCCGCCGAACACAACCCCATGCAGCCCACGCCGCGCACGCTGCACCGCGCACCCGATTTCTTCGCCTCCTCATTCAGCGACTTCTGCACCGCATCGCTATGCAGCGACAGGCATCCAGCGGCCACGCAGACATTGATCCGGTCGCCTGCGGCACGTTGCTCCTGCTGCACTTTGGCCGTGGTCTGCTCCAGTTCCTCATGCGACATCATGGCTGCCTCCAGGCCTGCAACTGTTCGTCCAGCGTCTCCGGCTTCGCATAGCTGTGCGTTTTCTCGTCGAAGATCATCACCGGCGCAAAGCTGCACGAACCAACACAGCGCACGGCCAGCAACGAGACCTCGCCATCCGGCGTGGTTTCTCCCGCTTGGATGCCCAGGCTCTTCTCCGCATGTTTCATCAACCGCTCTGCACCGTTGATGAAGCATGCCGTGCCCAAACAGACCTGACAGGTGTGCTTGCCCGGCGGACGCAGTTGAAAGAGGTGATAGAAGGTCGCCACGCCATAGGCCTGACTCGGAGGCACGCGCAGCGAAGAGGCAACGAAGCGAATCGCATTCTTGTCGAGAAATCCAAAGGATTGCTGCACCGTGTGCAGCGTCTCAATC
>DAHUZD010000215.1 GCA_027306745.1 Acidobacteriaceae bacterium | reverse complement strand
ACTCGAAGGCCACAGCCCACGCAGCCAAGAAGCGCGCGGCAGTAAAAACAACCGCTCCTGCCCAGGCAAAGCCCGCGCAAAAGCGTAAAAAGAAACCTGGGAAAAAAGTTGTGCTCGTCTCTTCGAAGCTGGCCTATCAGGGGCCGCTCTTTGATGTGCATGCCGACTATGTGCGCGAGCCGGAGGGCGTCACCAGCCGCCGCGATGTGATTCGGCACTCTGGTTCGGTGGTGATTCTGGCCGTGGATGCGAGTCGGAGCACGCGCGATCCGCTCGTCTTGCTCGAGCGCCAGTACCGCCATGCTGCCGGGCAATATCTGTGGGAGCTACCCGCCGGGCGCAAAGAGCCGCATGAGGCTCCTCTGCCTGGGGCCAAGCGCGAGCTGATCGAAGAGACCGGCTACCGCGCCCGCCGCTGGCGCAAGCTGGTGCGCTTCTACCCCAGTCCCGGTTTTTTAGGGGAGTGGATGCAGATTTACCTGGCCGAAGAGTTGACCGCAGGTCAGGCGCAGCCGGAGGCCGATGAGTTTATCGAGTGCAAAATGGTGCCGCTCTCCACGGCTCTGCACTGGGTGGAGACCAACAAAATTCTCGACGGCAAAAGCATGATTGCCTTGCTGCTGTATGCGCGCCTGCTGCAAGGCCGCAAACCGTAACGCACCGACACATGCGGCGGCGGGCAAGCCCCACCGCCATGCAAAATGTCACCCGACGCGAAGCGGCACAAAGACGCACTACTTCGCCTTCAACACCAGAGTCGGCCCCAGTTCAAAGCTGATGTGCATTTCGAAGCTCGTGCGTTGCTGCCATTGCTGGGGCGTCAATCCATAGTTGAAGACCACCAGCCCCTGCGCGGACTGCCCCGGTGCAATGCTTGTCTTGCGCTCCAGCGGCGGCGCATCCATAGGAGCCAAGGCTGGAAAAGCCTGAAAGAGACGGTGAATGTCCGTCTCGTTCGCGCCCAGGCTGGTCGTCTGCACCTGGCCCTGCAACAGCAGTCCGTTCAGATCAAAGATGGTGATGGGCTTTTTCGACACATTGGTGACCTGCACCTGCGCCAGAATCAACAACTGATCCTGATTGAGGGCCTGGCCCGGCATACCCGACCCGCCATCATTTTCCGTGCTGGCGTGCATGGGGAAGGTGCTGAGACGCAGGATTTTGCCTTGGGCCACGGGCTGCAGCGTGCCCATGTGGCCATACCAGACGACCATGCCCGCGGCGGATACAAGCGCTGCGATCACCAGTATCAGCAGGGTCCAGCGATAGCGGCGGAAAAAGCCGGAGGTCCCGTCATGCTCCATGTCGTGCACGGGGTCGTTGAAATCCGGGGGAGTGGTGGCATTCATAGTGCCAGAATTCTAGCGCGTTTTTAGGCCGATGAGTAGCCGATGAGTACGCCCCCACCGACGCAACAGCCCAGCCCGCATTGCAGGTGCATCTGCGGGGCTGGCTGGCGTAAATTGCGGGCCGTTGCGCCGGATTTAGAGTACGGAGGCTGTGCGCAGAACCGCGTCGGCCTGCGGGCCTTTGTCGCCTTGCACAATGTCGAACTCCACTTCGTCGCCCTCTTTCAGACTCTTGTAGCCATCCGACTGAATCGCGCTGTAGTGAACGAAGACATCGGGGCCATCTTCACGGCCAATGAACCCGAATCCCTTGGAGTTGTTGAACCACTTCACTTTTCCTTTGTACTGAGACACGCGCATATCCTGCCTTGCTCTGCAAAATTGAAGCTGCGGGCGCGACCCGCGAGCCTCCAGTACCCGTTAGACGCCCGGCATGCGATTTAGTTATCGCTGACAAGGAATTTATTTTGAAAGGGATTATTTTTTTACAGACGATTCATTTTCAGATAGATGGAATTGCCGCGCTCGATCGAAACATGGGGGCGCAGTGAAAGATGAGAAGCGCTGCGCTGCGGAGGCCGTGAAGCCGGTATTGCTGAACCAAGGCGACGAAGACTCCAGAGGATTATGGCTCCGCCAACTAGCCGTCTTCCACTGGAGTCTTCCCTTGGCTGCCCGCCGACTCTTGTTTACGGAATCACAGTCGGCTGGGGTGCATCCTTCGGTGTGGCCAGGTAGCCATCCACAGAGTTTTTGCTAATGCTGTTGACGACAATCTCATACAGCATGGGCTGTTTGCCGCTGTAGAACTGCACCGGCTCATCCAGGCTGCGGTCCTTCTTTTCGATCTTCTTGTCGTCGGAGAAGACCTCCATGGTGTAGCGCTCGTGCTTCGTGTCGGCCTTGTGCAATTGCAGCTTGACGGTGCCGACGGCCTCTGGCCGCGCATTTTTCAGCAAGTGGAAGCTGTAATAGTTGCGGTCGCCAGAGTGTTTGAGCATGTCCAGCTCTTTCTGGTTGGTGGCGATCAGACCGCTCTGCACGCCCAGGTCACCAATGGCGCGTTGCAACTGCTGTTCGGTGCTGGCCAGTTCGGTCTTGGTGTTGGCCACATCGGTTTTGACGCCGCCCACATCCGTCTGCACGCCAGAGAGCGCGTTGGTGACTGCGCCGACCTGTTGGCGGGTTTCTGCCTCCTGTTGGGCCAGTTGCTTGGTTGCGGCCTGCTGTTGGCGCAGAATCTCTTGAGCCCGGTCTTCAATCTGCCGCTGGGTGATGCCTAGCTTGTCGCCGAACTCCTCGCTGGTGGCGCGCAGACGGCGATCGGTGGCTGCCAGCTCATCGGATTGCCGCTGATTTTCCTGCTGCTGGGTCTGCAATTGGGCCTCAGCGCTGCTCAATCTGCGGGAAAGGGTAAAGCTCCAAATCAACGCGGCCAACGCAGCCACCAGCGCCACAGTTAACACCACCAGCGGCAAGCCGGGTTGCGTGCGTTCCTCGTAAATATCGTCTGCCATGGCAACAACTCCTTTCACTCGATCAAGAATGGGATCCGCTGCACCGCGTGCTGCCCCGAAAAACCCGGCGCAAAAATCGGCCCGCGGCCGTTCCTAGGACAATACCACTTCCCGGCGCGGGGATGTGAGCCAAAATCCACCTGCAGCCCGGCCGTGTGGCCTGCGGCACAAGAAATTTACGCCGCCGCTGGCGCGGCCTTCCCCGGCTGCGTTATAACAAAATGTTGGCGAGATTGCAGGGGAAGGCCGCAGGGCGTCCGGACAGGGAGCAAAGGAACGATGACAACGGCAGTGGCAGCGCGGGGACTGGAAGGAATTGTTGCAGCCAATTCCGGCATTTGCTGGATTGACGGCGATGCTGGCGTGCTGGCCTATCGCGACATCGACATCCACGAGCTGGCCGAGAAGTCCAGCTTTGAAGAGACTGCCTATCTGCTCTGGTTTGGCGCGCTGCCCACGGCGGCGCAGTTGGCCGACTTCCGCAAAAATCTGGCCGCAGCGCGCACCCTGCCGCCCGAAGTTCTGCGCCTGCTGGAATCACTGCCCAAAAACGGTACTCCGATGGAAGTGCTGCGCACGGCTGTCTCCGCGCTCAGCTTCTACGACGCCGACGAGAAGAACAACGACCACGACGCCAATGTGCGCAAGAGCTACCGATTGACGGCGCAGATTGCGCTCATCGTCGCCTGCTATGACCGCATCCGCAAGGGCAAGCCTGTCGTGGCCGCCGATCCCACCCTGTCTCACGCGGGCAATTTTCTTTGGATGCTGACCGGCGAGAAGCCCTCGCCCACCGCGGAAAAAGCCTTTGACACGGCGCTGATTCTGCATGCCGACCACGAACTGAATGCGTCCACTTTTGCCGCACGCGTCATCGCGGCCACGCTCTCTGACGCGCACTCTGCTGTCACTGGAGCCATCGGCGCGCTGAAAGGCCCCCTGCACGGCGGAGCCAATGAGGCCGTCATGCGCATCCTGTTTGCCATCGACAAGGCTGGAGCCGATCCCGTGGAGTACGTGCGTCAGATGCTGGCGGAAAAGAAAAAGATTTCCGGCTTTGGCCATCGCGTCTATCACACGGAAGACCCGCGCGCCACGCACCTGCGCCGCATGTCCGAAGACCTTTGTAAGGCCAGCGGCAACTCCAAATGGTTTGAGATGTCGCGCAAGATCGAGGTCTACATCAAAGGGGAGAAGAAGCTGAACGCCAACGTGGACTTCTATTCCGCCTCGATGTACACCACGCTGGGCATTGACGTGGATCTGTTCACGCCGATCTTCGCTGTCAGCCGCATCGCTGGCTGGGCCGCACACGTCATCGAGCAGTTGGACGACAACCGCCTGATCCGCCCGCGCGCCGAGTATATTGGCCCGGAATACCCGGCTCCCTATACTCCGATCGAACAGCGCTAGACACGCGCATCCTCCACCCTGTCCATCTGCACGCAGCAATGGATGTCTCCGTGCAGATGGTACACAGCATCGTTTGGGTATCTGCGCAACTAATTTCCCAATAATCCCGTCTGCAGTACCATCAACAGAAGAAAGTGCCCGCCTGAATTTTTTTGTGAATCTGCCCTGGTTGGTGAAGTGTCTGCTGTCGATGGCCTTGCTGCCCGCCTGCTACGCGCTGGCGCAGGCGAAGCTGCCCGATGCTCCCGCGCCAGCGGAACCGCCCGCAGCCACGCAGCCGACGCAGGCGCATTCCTCCTCCCAATACGAACAGGCGGAGCAGCAGGTTCACCAGGAAGAACACCAGCGCATACTGGGCGGGATTCCCAACTTTTACACCTCGTTCTATGCCAACGATGTTGTGCTTTCGCCCGGACAAAAATTCCAACTGGCTTTTGCAAATGCCTTTGATCCGGTTATGTTTCTCGCCTCCGGTTTGGACGCTGGCTACGAACAGGCGACCGATCAATTCGAAGGCTATGGGCAGGGCATGCAGGGCTATGGCAAGCGCGTGGGCGCATCCTACGCCGACACATTTGACGGCATCATCCTCGGCAGCGCGGTCTTTCCCGTGCTGTTGCATGAGGACCCGCGCTACTTCCGCAAAGGCACGGGCAGCCTCGGCAAGCGAACCTTCTATGCCATCTCCACCGAGTTCATCACGAAAAATGACAATGGAACCTGGGGGCCAAACTACGCGAATGTAGCCGGCAATCTGGCGGCAGGTGGGTTGTCCAATCTCTACTACCCCGAACAGGATCGCGGCGTGGGGCTAACCTTTGAACGCGCCGCCTTTGACACCATTGAGGGTGCGATGGGAGCCATCGTGGTTGAGTTCTGGCCGGACATTGTGCACCACTTCTCGCACAAAAAACAGACGTCAGCTTCCTTGGAGCAGGCCAACGCGCCAGCTCCGGCACAAAGCACACCCCAGCACGCCCCATAATTCTGCATCTATAATTTCCCTTTGCCGAACCGTTCATTTTCAATGCACAGGAGAGTCTTCGCATGACAAGTCTGCAAGGGCGCGTGGCGCTGGTAACGGGAGCTTCACAGGGAATTGGCCGGGCCTGCGCACTGGCCCTGGCGCGCGCTGGCGCACAGGTGGCCCTAGCCGCTCGCAACACAGAGAAGTTGACCGCCGTGCAGGCTGAGATTGCCGCCGCTGGCGGCGCGGCCTCCGTCTTTGCGCTGGATATTGCCAGCGAGGAGTCCATCCAAGCCT
>DAHUZD010000020.1 GCA_027306745.1 Acidobacteriaceae bacterium | reverse complement strand
CAAATTCAACACGCCAATTTGAATGGGAGTCCTCACGAGGCGCCCATCCACTATGCGGTAAACAAAATCCTGTCCGCCCTCGGCGTGCAGGGCTTCGCGCGGAATCGCCAGAACGTTGTTCAAGCGCAGCGTCGTTACGGTCAGCGTCACATTTGTGTTGGGCAGCAGAACGCCATCAGTATCGTCAACAGTGACCAGGGCCTCACCCACATGGCGCGTTCCATAGGTGATGATCGTGGATGGTATCTGCGTAATGTGTCCGTGCCATGTGCGTCCGGGGCGTGCGTCCCAGGCAATGGCCACTGGCTGGCCCAGGGCCAGTCGGCCAATCTCCGGCTCGTCGAAGTAGGCGCGAATCTGAATGCGTCCGAGATCCGCCATGCGCAGCAAAGCATCTCCCGGTTGTACGTACGCACTGGCCTGCACGGGAACTGAGAAGACGGTGCCCGCAAAGGGGGCGCGCACATTTTCCTGTTGCAGTGTGTCCAGTGCGGCCTGATACGCAGCCTGTGCGTTCGATAAATCCGCCGCTGCCCGCTGTTGATCGATGGGAGCATAGCGCTGGGTCTGTTGCTGTTCCAGATTTTGCAAAACCGCCGTGTCAATTGCCAGCCGTGTTTTCGCCGCCGCCAATTCACTTTGTGATGCAGAGCCATTCTGCGCAAGCTGCGTCAGCGAGTTCAGCATGGCCGCCGCGTGGTCGCGCTGTGCGCGTGCGGCGTTCAGCTTGGCTTGCAATTGCAACTGCTCATCGCGTGTGCCGCCTTGCCGTACGGCGTCCATCTGCGCCTGCGCTGTGCGCAACGTTGCCAGAGCAGAAGCCACTTGTGCCTGCGCCGCAGCATCATCCATGGCCAGCAGCAACTGATCCTTGCGGACGCGCTCCCCTTCATGCACCCAAACGGACTTCACCACGCCAGCCACAGGGCTATGCGCTACAAAATCGCTTTGTGGCTCCACGGTGCCATTCGTGCTCAGGTTGTCGATCAGGTCTGCGCGTTCTGCTGTGGCCGTGTGGATGGGCGTCACGCCCTGCATCCAGTGGCGCACCAGCAAAGCCACCAGCACCAACACTGCGGCCAGCGCAATCCAACGCGCGCGTTTTGCGCCGGGAGCCATCGCCGCAGCGGCGGCTGTCGATTCGGAAGCAGATAGGTGCATGTGCATGAGGGCTAAAGGCACAGTATATAGGACGCGCCAAAATGAAATTGGATGCAGGTTGGATTCTGCGTAGACCCGTACCTTCCCAGTACAATGGAGGCATGACCGCTCCCGGCCCGCGCTATACAGACGACCACGCCAAAGCTGGACTCGACTTCGCATTCCCGGCCATTGAGACCTGGCCCAATCAATTTCCGGCCTATGAAATCCTCATCGACGATCCAGAGTTCACCTCCGTCTGCCCCAAAACCAGCCTGCCAGACTTTGGCGTCATCACGTTGCGCTACATGCCCCGCGCTCGGTGTTTGGAGCTGAAGTCCTGGAAGGAATATCTCTTCAGCTATCGCAATCTGGGCATCTTTCAGGAGAACATCGTCAATCAGGTGCTTATGGATGTCGTCAAGGCCTGCGACCCGGTCTGGGCCATCGTGAAGGGTGATTTTCGCCCGCGCGGAGGCATCTCGACCGTGGTGGAAGCGCGCTGGCCCCGTCCTGAAGTGAAGTAGCCGCGACGATAGCTCGTTCAGGGCAGTCCGCTCCCGCTGGTTGCTCAGAATGACTCCACCCTGGTGACAAGATGCGCATCATAAACGCTGTTTCCCTCTGCACGATTGGGTTGGTTCGGACAGTACAGGTAAACTAACCACGGAAATTCTTTATCCAGCACACCGCTGCTGCTATGCTGGCCCCAATGCCATCCCAGCCGCAATCCAAGCACACATATGACCATGCAGCCGTTCCGCGCGCGGCGTGGGTTGCGTTGGCGTTACTCACTGCGCTCAATCTGCTCAACTACATTGACCGCTACATTCTGCCTGGCGTGCAGCCGCTGGTGCAGCGCGAATTTCACGTAAGCGATGAACGCATGGGTGCGCTCACCTACGCATTTTTCCTGACATACATGCTGGCTGCTCCACTCACCGGCTGGCTGGGCGATCGTTTCCCGCGCAAGCCGCTGCTCGTTCTCGGCGCACTATTGTGGAGCGCGGCCACGCTGCTGACCGCCACCGTGCACAGCTACGCCATGTTGTATCTGCGCCACGCCATCGTGGGCATTGGAGAGGCTAGCTTTGGCATCTTTGCCCCCGCACTGCTTGCCGACTTCTGGCCGGAGGAGGAGCGCAACCGCATCCTGACCATTTTTTATCTCGCGCTGCCCGTTGGCGCAGCGCTGGGATACATCCTCGGTGGTACGCTGGGCAGTGCCTATGGCTGGCGCGTGCCGTTTTATCTGTGCGCGCTGCCGGGCATTGCGCTGGCTGCCGCCGTGTTTTTCTGGATGCGCGAGCCACAGCGCGGCGCATCAGAACACCTTCCCGCCACACCCAGCCGCGCCACTGTGGCCGGTCTGTTGCGCAATCGCGCCTATTGGACGGCCACGCTAGGCATGGCCATGATGGTCTTCTCCATGGGCGGCATCTCGGTGTGGATGCCAACGTTCCTCTATCGCAACGGTCACTACTCACTGCCCGCGGCCAATCAACTGCTGGGTGCCATCACGGTTGTTACCGGCATTGCAGGCACATGGTTCGGCGGATGGTTGGCGCAGCGCTGGCTCCGGCACAATGCCGCTGCGCTCTACTTGCTTTCAGCGTGGAGCGTGTTGCTGGCCATTCCCGCCGCGATGCTCACCTTCTTTGGTCCGCGCGCGGGCATGGTCGCTGCATTGGCTGCGGCAGAGTTTCTACTCTTTCTGAATACAGGCCCGCTGAACGCGGCCATCGTCAACTCTGTCGGCGCTCCGGTGCGCTCCACGGCGATCGCCAGAGAATTATTTGTGATTCACGCTTTGGGGGATGCTCCCTCGCCGCGCATAATCGGCTGGGTTTCAGACCACAGCTCGCTGCCGATGGGCTTGGCGTTGACGCTGGTGTCCATGCTGCTTTCGGGTGCTTTGCTGCTGTGGGGGGCGCGCTACGCTCCGCCGCTGGAGATGTCCGACGAGTCAGTTTCACGCGCCGCGCATTCATGAGAACCTGAAGACAGCCGCATGACTCATTGCATCCAAACTCTGCTCGCCTCGCGTGTCTTCGTTTTTCTTGCCTGTGTAATTTCCGCAGCATGGCTCTGGCGCATCTTGCCCGCACTTTTTTTGCTGCCGCGCATTCCCAATCTGCACGAAGAAAAATTCAACACTGCTTCCCAGCAAATGACTGCGCCCTCACTCACCGTCATCGTGCCAGCTTGCAATGAGGAGCAGTCCATCGCCGCCGCCCTGCGTGTTTTACTCGCCAGCGAGTATGCCAATTTGCAGATTATCGCCGTCAACGATCGCTCGACCGACTCGACCGGTGCGCAGATGGAGTTGGTTGCCAGCGAAGCCATCGCGCGGGGTCGTTTGCGCGTGCTGCACATCGATGCGCTTCCGCAAGGCTGGTTGGGCAAGCCACACGCCATGGCTCAAGCTGCGCAGTTGGCGCAGTCCGACTGGCTGCTCTTCACCGATGCCGATATTTTCTTTGCGCCCGACGTGCTGCGCCGCGCCTTGGCCTGCGCCGTCGAGACACGCGCCGATCACATGGTCGTCTATCCAACGCTGATCTTGCGCCGTTGGGATGAGCGCGGATTCCTGACCTTCTTTCAGAGCTTTTCCGTCTGGGCTGGCCGCCCGTGGCAGATCGCCAACCCGCGCGCCAAACGGGACTTTATCGGCGTGGGTGCCTTCAATCTGATCCGCCGCACGGTGTACGAACAACTCGGCGGCTTTGCCTCCATGCCGATGGAGGTGCTGGAGGACATGCGCCTGGGCTATTGCGTCAAGCAGGCTGGCTTTGCGCAACGCTCCGCCTTTGGCCGCGACATGGTGCGCGTGCGCTGGGCAGAGGGCGCGCTGGGCGTGGTGCACAATCTGTCGAAAAATATGTTCGCAGCCTTCCGCTACAGCGTGCCGCTGTTGCTGGCTGCGTGCGCGGCAATTTTGCTGCTCTGTCTTACGCCCGTGGTTGCCTTGCTGGTTCCCGGTCCGGCGCGCTGGGCGGCGATGGCTGTCTTTCTCGTCATGGCGCTGCTGCATCTGCGCTATAGGCCACAGACGCGCTTGTCGCCCTTGCATCTGTATTTTTTCCCCATCGGAACGCTGCTGTTTGCCTACACCATGCTGCGTTCAATGGCGCTGATTCTTTGGCGCGGTGGCGTGCTGTGGCGAGGCACGCTCTATCCACTGGCGACTCTGCGC
>DAHUZD010000018.1 GCA_027306745.1 Acidobacteriaceae bacterium | reverse complement strand
TGGCCCCCTTCGCCTACGCCGTGGCTCAAACCACCAACGGCGCGCCGATCGTTGTCGCGGGCACAGACTTCGCTGCGGCCCGCGCCATGGATTCCTGGTGGCAGGTTAGCCGCTGGCCTTCTGCGCAATCAGGCAGCGTCAGTACTCCCGTCGCCGCACTTGTCGGTGTGCGTGCACAGGATGCTTTGCACTCCACGGACTTTTTGCTCACCTACAACGAGCGCCCGCTCACACTGCACACCGCCGCCACGCTTCGTACTGGCGGAGCTGAAGACAGCCGCATCGAGATTCCGCTTTCCGCCTTCACTGCGTGGACGGGCCAGGGCGCTTCCACGCTGGAGGTTCAGGTGCCGGGCAGCGCCGCGCAAGTCGAGCAAATCCTGCACAGTCTGCGCGCATCTCTGCCGGGCGTGCAGGTGCATGCCGTGCGGCAATTGGTCGAAAGCGAAGGCCACATCGTTGACCGCACGCGCTCGCTCATGCTCAGCTCGCTGGTGCTCATCGCGCTCACGGTGGCCATTTGTGTGCTGGCCACACTGACTGCCTCTGTGCTGGAACGCCGGCGCGACTTCGCCCTGATGAAGGCCCTCGGCGCTGCGCAGCATCAGGTGGCGCAGCTCTTTTTGCTGGAAGCGGCGCTGCTGGCCCTGGCCGGTGCAGCGGCAGGCTACCTGCTCGGCAGCCTCTGCGCCTTTGGCATCGGCGTGTGGAATTTTCACGCCATCATTGCTCCCCTGTGGCAGGCTGCTCCCACGGTACTGCTGCTCAATCTTCTGGTAGCCCTGCTGGCGGCTGGCCTGCCCATGCGCATTCTGCGTACCATGGAACCAGCAGCACTTTTGCGAGGCGAATAATCGTGACGGTGATCTCCCAATCCGCTTCCGGCTCTGAAGCCTTGATCCATCTGCGTGGCTTGACGCGAGAGTACGCCAGCCGCGCTGGAGCCGTGCGCGCGCTCGACAATATCTCGCTCACCATCGAACGCGGTGAGTGGGTCGCGGTCATGGGGCCGTCGGGTTCCGGCAAATCCACGCTGGTCAACATTCTGGGCTGCCTGGACCAACCCACCAGCGGCAGCGTGCGCATTGCAGGCACCGATGTGCATCAGTTAAGCCGTCAGGAACTGGACCGCTTCCGCGCCGAAACCATCGGCTTCATCTTTCAGCAGTTTCATCTGATCCCCTACCTGACCGCGCTCGAAAATATTCTGCTGGCTCAGTACTTCCACAGCATGACCGACGAAGACGAAGCCCAACGCGCCCTGGCCAGCGTGGGCCTGGCCGATCGCGCCTCGCACCTGCCCAGCCAGTTGAGCGGCGGCGAACAGCAGCGCGTCTGCATCGCGCGCGCTCTCATCAACCAGCCGCCCATTCTGCTGGCCGATGAACCCACCGGCAACCTGGACGCTGCCAATCAGGAGATCGTGCAGCAGCACCTGCGCACTCTGCACCGCGCCGGACATACCATCGTGATGGTCACGCATGACCCGGAGATGGCCGCTCTGGCCGACCGCACCGTGGAGCTGCACCACGGGCGCATCGCCGCCGAGCGGCGCGTATTGGTTCAGCGATAAAGACTTGGTTTTGCCCCAATGTGGATTGATCGCACCCCCAGGGCTTCAACAGGGCCAAGACTGCGTGAAAAATTTCATAGTGTCGGCGGAATCGCCAGAAGCCAATCCAGAAAATGGAGTCATTCTGAACGACCAGCGGGAGTGAAGAATCCAGAGAATTCAGGCATGAAATATAAAGCCATCATTCTCTGGATTCTTCGCTGCGCTTAGAATGACTCTGTTTCTTGGCGCGAGCTCGATCTGAGACATGTAAGAAACAACAAAGGCCCCGCAGAAATCTGCCGGGCCTTTAATATTGTGGGTGCCCCAGGTCTAGCTTCTGAGACCTGGGATTCCAACTACAGCGAGTTCATGTTTTGCAAAAACTCGGCATTGTTGCGGGCTTTGCCCAGTTTGTCCACCAGCAGTTCCATGGCCTCGACCGGCGACAGTGGGTTGAGCACCTTGCGCAGCAGCCAGGTGCGCTGC
>DAHUZD010000016.1 GCA_027306745.1 Acidobacteriaceae bacterium | reverse complement strand
CCTTGGCCGCACCAAGAAAAATCGGAACCGCATCGTGTTGTTCAATGAGGGAATCAATCACCTGCTGAAATCTCTCTGCACGCCATTGGTTGGGCTGGCCGCCACTGTTTTGCGTCACAAAGGCGATGCGGGTCTGCGCTTCTGAAGGATCCACAATGCGCAGCAACGCCTCCGCATATTTGTGGTCGCGGTTCGTGTAAAAAATCTTCGGTTCAGATGCAACCACCGTGTGCCCCAGTACGCGCAGTATCTCCAAGTTGGCATCAATCTGCGAAAGGCCAAAGCTGTATGCGAGCGGCAGATCAAACATCGGCGTGGCCAGCATGTAGCCAACGCGCACGGCCCGTCCCGCCATCGCTGCCAAAAACGCCAGGCGCGAGCGCTGATTGCCGAGTGTGGTGGCGCTGCAAACCTCACCTGGCGGAAGCTGCCCATAAATGCGATGCACATCGCGCAGCGCTCCGAAAAAGTCGTGCATGGGATTAGCGGTGACCGTGCAGGAGTTGATGTGTGGATTGTGCGCGCAGACGCTGGCGGCCATCGGGCTGGCGGCCAGCACGATATGTGCATCTGGCAATGCGGTGCGCAGGGCGGCAAATAAGGGCGTTGCGTGAACTGCGCTGCCCAGCGGCGTGTCATATTGCAGGAAGAGAAAATTACGGATGCCGCTCAAATCCACCACGCCCCGAGAGGGCCGCTTTCGAAACGGGCGCTCCATCACAGCCAGCGTGGAGTAAAAGGCGAGCTTGGCCGGGCTGTGTTTTGCGATCGGCGGCATCAGGCGCGCTCCATGGGTTGACGCGTTGCTTGCATCGATTTTTGCAAACGCTCTTGGCGAACCTGCTCCGATGGAGAAAATTGCGCCAGCATCTCCAGCGTTGCGTGGATCACGGTTTCGACGGAGGTTTCCTCCATGCGATAGCTTTGCGGTGGCATGGCAATCGGCGTGCCGATCAGGATGCGATAGCGCGGATCGTTCATGGGAAGCCACTCCGCGGGCGGCTGCCACGCCGGAGCCAGCACCACGCCCGGCAAACCGACGGCGCGCGCCACATGCAACGTGCCCGTATCCAGCGACAGAATGCCATCGCATTGCGCCAGCACGGCGGCCAACAATGGGATAGAGTCCGTCTTTCCCGCGAGCGAAATTCCTGGCTCTTGCAGTGGGCTGCGCAGCGATTCGATAGCGGCTGCCTCGGATTGAGTTCCCAGAAAAATCGGCAGCGCGTTGGTGGCCGCCGAAACGGTTCTCAGCACAAATTGGAATCGCTCCGCAGGCCATTGCTTGGGTTGTTGCGGGCTGCACTGGGTGACGACGGCCAGCCGCACACGTTGAGAATCTTTCTGCGTGGGCGCCAGCAGACGTGCTGCGGCTGCCATCTCTTCCCTGCTGAAAAATACGCGCGGCTCTGTTGGCTGTGGCTCATGGCCCAGTGCGCGCAGCAGGTCCAGATTGTTTTCAATCTGCGGACGCTCCGCACGAAAGTCGAGCGCAACATGGTACAGCGGCAGCGCCAGTGTGTAGCCGATGCGCGTAGCCCTTCCCGCCAGCAGGGCCAGCCAAGCCAGCCGCGGCTGCTGATTTCCTGTCGTCGTCGCAACGCAAACCGGGCCGGGGGGCAGCGAGCGATACAGCTTGCGCACGGCTAAAATCGCAGCCGTCAGACTTTCTTCCGGCTCCGGTAGAGCCACAGAGCGATGGATGAATGGGTTGTAACGCAGCACGCTGGCAGCCATCGGCCCCGCAGCTACGGTGACATGCGCGTCGGGCATCGCACGATGCAGGGCCTCAAAGAGTGGTGTGGCGTGGACGGCTGTTCCTAGCGGCGACTCCGCCTGCAGAAAGAGAAAATTTCGCAGATTGCACAATGTTTCTGGCGAGGTTGTGGGCCTGCCACGCGTGGCGCGTTCCATCGCAGCCAACAGGCGAAAGGCCTTGTACTTTGCAGAGCGCGGGGGTATGGCGAGCCGGTTGGGCATGTGCGCGTTGGCGATGCAGTGTTGAACTACATCTTATAGCGGCCCAGGTCTTCGTCGTTCAAGTGTTCCAGCCAGCGGCGTAGTTCATCGGGAGAAAAATTTTCCACGCCAGCGTTGGTCAGCTTGGCGGCGCGCACCACCGGCTCGGTGACAAAGATGGGGCAATCCATGCGCAGGGCCAACGCCAAGGCGTCCGAGGGTCGCGCATCTAGGCTCGTCCACTCCCCGCCGCGCTCCATCCACAGCACAGCGTAAAAGGTGTCATCCTTCAATTCTGTAATGACGACGCGCCGCAACACGGCATCGGTACTGCGCAGAAGCTGGATCATCAGATCATGCGTCATGGGCCGCGGCGTTGTAGTCTTTTCAATCTCCAGTGCGATGGCATTGGCCTCAAAGATGCCCACCCAGATCGGCACGACCGCGTCGCCGTGCATATCCTTCAGCACCACGATCGGCATGTTGGTCACCGGGTCCATCATCAGGCCGCGAATGCGGACCTCGATCATTCCAGCGCTGTCCGCAGGTGCGGCTGCTGCTGGCTTGGAAGGTGTCGTGTTCATGCGCAAACCTCCTCGCGCGTTGGCGCGGTGTTCGCTGGGGCCGGCTCGACGGCTTCGCCCACCAGACTGTTGGGGTGGCTGGTGGTGATGCGCACTGGCAGATAGCTGCCCGTCGCGGGCAGAATCGGCGCGTTCACCGTAAAGTTGACGGTCTTGTTTTGCGAGCTGCGGCCAATCACCTGATTGCGCGCCGGGTTGTAGCCTTCAACCATGGCTTCAAGTACTTGCCCTACATGGTTGGAATAGTTGACTCTTTGAATCTCGCGTTGCCGGTCAAAAAGAATCTGCAATCGCTCTGTTTTTACCCCGTCAGGGATGCTGTCCGGCATGGAGATGGCTGGCGTATTCGGACGCGGCGAGTATTTGAAGGCGAAGACGCCATCATATTGCACCTCGCCCAGCAGTGTGATCGTTTCTTCGAAATCCTCATCCGTCTCGCCAGGAAATCCGACGATCATGTCGGTCGTCAGACTGATGGGACGGCGCGCAGCGCGAATCCAAGCGATGCGCTCCAAGTACCACTCGCGCGTGTACAGGCGTTGCATGGCAGCCAAAACACGCGGGGATCCGCTCTGCACCGGTAGATGCACATGATCGCAAAGCGTGGGCACGGCGTCGATGGCTTCCACAATGTCGCGGGTAAAGTCGCGCGGGTGCGAAGTGGTAAAACGCACGCGGCGAATTCCGTTGACCTGGCCCACCGCGGCCAGAAGCTCGGAAAAGCTCATTGTGCCGGAGGGATCGCGGTAGGAGTTGACGTTCTGGCCCAGCAATTGAATCTCCGTAAAGCCGCTGTCGGCCATGCGGCGCGCCTCAGCCAGCACGCTCTCTGCGGTGCGGCTTCGCTCCTTGCCGCGCGTAAACGGCACCACGCAGTAGGAGCAGAACTTGTCGCAG
>DAHUZD010000015.1 GCA_027306745.1 Acidobacteriaceae bacterium | reverse complement strand
AACGCTCCAGCGCCAGCAAGAGATGAGCGGAAGCATCTACGGTACGCGGTGCAGGGATCGCTGCTGTCAGTGCAGCGTCAAACTGCGCCAGGCTGGCGCGCGTCTCCAGCAGCAGCCCTTGGCGGGCAATGTCCCGCTCTTCGAGTTGTTCATAGCCCAGCCATGCGGCTTGGATCTTCCGCCGCTGATGCAGCAGGTCGGTCTGGGGAAACACATTGGGCGCGGAGGTGTTTTGCGCAAACACGTCGAGCGCGGCGCGCGTGGCCGCAACCTGCATATCGTGCACATGCAGCAGCCGGGGATTTAATGCGAGCGCAGTCTGCTGCGCAGCGGAGGTTTGCAGCAGAATTTTATGCAGAGACAAAACCGCCACCGCCGCGGAGAGTGCAAGCAGCGCTGCAAAGACAGCGATGCGCATGTGCGGCGATGGCGGATGGGATGCGGGCATGGCGCTCTACGCGGTGACTGGCTCCAGCAGACGCGCCCAGCGGCGATCTGTGCGCGCCGCGTAAGCGCGCTTGTGGTAGGCGTAGCCGACGATCAACGGCAGAGCCAGCGTGGCCTCGCTGTAGACCATCTGCTCAAACGTTGTATCCACCTTGCCCCAGGAGCTGGCTTCCTTCAACGTGCTCGATGACAGCGCGCCATCGCGCACATCGGCCACGGTGATCTGCACCGCGTACTTATGCATGGGCGCTTCGTTGCCGAGAATGTCCGCGGCCACCACGATATCCTGCGCAAAGTTTTTGGGCACGCCGCCGCCGATCATCAGCAGGCCGGTGGTGGGGTTGGCGATCTTCAACTGCGTCAGCTCATAAAAATCCTTGGCGCTGTCGATGGAGACCTTGGGCTTATCCTGCCGCGCATGCTGGTGCGCTACCAGGCCGAATCCAGCGGAGCAATCGCTAAAAGCTGGGCAAAAGATGGGAATATCTTTTTCATAAGCCGCCAGCACGATGGAGTCCACGCCGCCTTTTGCGGGCGTCTTGCCTTGCTGCTGCAAGTAGGCACCCATGGCGCGGATGAACTCGCGCGAGCTGTGCGGACGCGGCGGCAGGGAGTTGGCGATCTTCTCCGTGGTCTCGTCGCAGATGCGCAACTCTTCCTCGTCGATCAGTGTGTCGTAGATGCGGTCAATCATCGCCTCGCGCAGTTCGCCGTCGAGTGTGCCGGATTTATAGACTTCATTGGCGATGTAGTGTTGAAAGCCGAGGGCTTCAAAGAAGTCCTGATCGACAATGTTCGCGCCGGTGGAAACGATGGCGTCCACCATATTGTTGCGCAGCATGTCGACGAAAATCTGCTTCAGCCCGGCGCTGATCAGCGATCCGGCTAGGCAGAGAATCACACCGCATTCCTTGTCAGCCAGCATGCGCTCATAGATGTGCGCGGCGCGGGCCAGGTCGCGGGAGCTGTAGGCCATGTGCTGCATGGCATCGACGAGCGCGGTCACATCATGCTGCTTCACATCGATGTGTCGGATCGGTTGATTGAGAATTTCTTTTTTGGTTGGCATACATAGTAAGAATATCAAAAAATCACAGTGTTTATCATGCATTTTCGATGATTTTGCCGATGCATTTTCCGTAACGATTCACGGTAATTTCGCCAGCGCCTATACTTTGCCTATGCTTCGCCGCGCTGCTCTCATTCTGCTCCTGCCGCTGCTTTGCGCGCCTGCCTGCCTGGGCTGGGGCAAGGCGGGACACAAGCTCATCAATCGCGTCGCCATGGAGACATTGCCAGGGGATATGCCTGCATTTTTGCGCACGCCGCTGGCCGTGGCTGAGGTGGAATCCCTTGGCCCGGAGCCGGATCGCTGGCGCTCGCCCGCCGAACCGGAGTTGAACAACGCGCAGGCCCCGGAGCACTACATTGACTTGGAAGTGGCCGATGCGCTGGAGCCACATGGGTTGCCGTCTTACCGATTTGATTTTTTGCGCGATGCCTACGCGGCTTCATTGCAATTGCAGAAGCAAAGTCCCGGCTTCGCGCAGCAATTTTTGCCGCAGTACATCGGCCTGCTGACGTGGCAGGCGACGGAGGTCTACGAGCGCCTGCAGGCGGACCTGCGCCGCTATCGCACGCTGCACAACGCGCGCAAAGATACCAGTGGCGCGGAGTTGGCAGTGCTCTTTGACATTGGCTGGCTGGGGCATTATGTGGGCGATGGTTCGCAGCCGCTGCACACCACGGTCAACTACGACGGCTGGGTGGAACGCGACAATCCTAATGGCTACGCACGCACTCCGGGCCTGCACGCGCGCTTTGAGACGGAGTTTGTCTCGGCCAACATCCGCGTGGATGATGTGCTGCCCTTGGTGCCACAGAGGCCGAGCGTTCTACGGGGCGCTCCGTTTGAGGACTTCGTGGCTTATCTGCGTGCAACCCACCAGCAGGTGGGCGCAGTGTATCGGTTGGATGCGCACGGCGAG
>DAHUZD010000173.1 GCA_027306745.1 Acidobacteriaceae bacterium | reverse complement strand
GCCGTTCGTATAGATTTTCAAACGCCGCACCGGATGTATCGTTCTGGTGAGGTTTTGTTTGTGCAAGCGCGCAAGACGCAACCCTATGACTGGCAAATGGGGCCGAGCAGTGTTGGGCTGGAGGCGATTGAAATTCAGCCGGTCGGCTTCTGGTATTTGCCCGCTGCCATTGGTCAGTCGATTCAGACTTTGCCCAGCCGGTCCATCAGCAATACGCGCATGCAATTGCGTGGGATTGTACGTGAGGTACAGACGGGAGGAGACGGCTCCTATCTGGATCTGACGTTGAACGTGGAGGACCGCGAGGTTGGTGTCACCGTGGCACCACCAGCGGGCCGATTGGCCGATCCTGCGAAGTATGTGGATGCTGAGGTGACCGTTACCGGTGTGCCGCAAGGGATTTATTCAGAAGACAAAAGAATGCGGTCCTTGTTCTTGCTGGTTCCAGATTTGCAGAGTGTTCACATCACCGCACCCCCACCGGAAAAGATTCCGTTGATCGCTTCAATGCGCTTTCTCTTGTTGCAGAGGGAAAGTGATTTTGGCGGCCATCGCGTGCGAGTCCAAGGCGTAGTTGTCTCGGAAAAAGAGACAAATGATGGACAGGAGACTCTGATCAGCAATAATTCGTTGCTGGCGAGAATTCTCTCCGATAAAAAGCAGGCGCTGGCTCCGGGCACGGATGTGGATGTGACCGGATTTGTCGCGCCGAAAAACTCTGTTTCCGACTTGCAGCATGCAACTTTCCGCGTGCTGCCTCCAGGATCAGTCCAGTCAGGAACGAGCCAGGATAAGGGCACAACATCTCAGAAAGTATTTACAAATGCCCTGGCGATTCGCATGTTGGATGGCAGAGAGGCTGATCGCGGCTTCCCCGTGCATCTGCACGGAGTCATTACATACTCAGACACGGATTGGCGGCAGGCATTTTTACAGGATGGCACGGCAGGAATTTTTGTTGATCACATGAACACACCTCTGGTGGCTGGCGAAGAGGTGGATTTGGATGGGATCACCAGCTCTGGAGAATTTGCGCCGATTGTGATGGCATCACAGGTGCGCATTTTAGGGAAGGGCACCTTCCCCGATCCGCGGACCATGACCGCGGCAGAGGCGGCAACTGGGTCTGAGGATGCGCAGTGGGCGACCATGGATGGCGTCGTGCATTCTTACCGGACGATTATCAACGGCCACGCCACGCTGGAGATGATGTCATCCGTAGGCAGGGTGTACCTGCAAACATTCAACATTCCGCCAGAATTTCTGGAAAACCTGAAGGACTCAAACATCCGCGTCCATGGCGTGTTTGGCACCGTATTCAACAGCGACAAGCAATTGATTGGCTACCAAATGTTCACCTCGCGCGTGCAGGACATCACCGTTCTGGAATCCGCCCCGCACAATGAGGCGCAAACGCAGGTGATCCCCATTGGCAATCTGATGCGCTTCTTGCCCGGCGTAAATTTCAACCATCGCATTCACATCCGTGGCAGCGTCGTGATGGATTCGGTCGACCGGGAAATGTATGTGGAGGATGATTCGGGCGGAATCCAAGTGCAGACGGACGCACCGGGGTCGCAGATCGGCGATCTTGTGGATGTGCAGGGCTATGTTTACTCTGGCCAGACATACTCACCTGTTTTACGGGATGCGATTATCACCCGCCGGCAATCTGGCACTCCTCCGGCTCCGAAAACACTGATCCCGGACAAGGTGGATGGCCGGTTGGATAGCCAACTAGTCCGCGTGTACGCGCGGATGGTGCGCGTAGCGAAAAGCCAGCATGGCAAGACGCTGGTGATGGCCTACCACACCCGGATATTCAACGCGCAAATTGACGACGATTTCGATATCAGCTCGTTGGATTCACTGCGGCCGGGCAGCATTTTACAACTGACCGGAATCTGCAGAATGCAGGTGAGCGGCGACGAACTCTATCGCGTGCTCAGCGACAATCCAGATCAATTTGTCATTTTGCTGCGCACGCCGAAGGATGTCCGGGTCGTAAAAGATGCGCCATGGTGGACCAGCGGATATTTGCTGTACATGCTTGCATTGCTTGCCTTGGTTGTGATTGGCGCGATGCTCTGGGTTTCTATGTTGCGCAACCGTGTCCGCTCCCAAACTGCGGCGCTGCGCAAGGCCATGGATGCCGCTGAGCAGGCCAACCGCGCCAAGAGCCAGTTTCTGGCCAATATGAGCCACGAAATCCGCACGCCGATGAATGGCATCTTCGGCATGACGGAGCTGGCACTTTCGACCGAACTGACGCATGAGCAGCGTGAGTTTTTGAACATGGTCAAGTCCTCAGCGGATTCGCTGCTGGTCATCATCAACGACATACTGGATTACTCCCGCATCGAAGCTGGCAAGATCACATTCGATTCCGTGCGCATCAACGTGCGGGATGTGGTGGCCGATGTGCTCAAGTCGGTGGCTTTGCCTGCGCATCGCAAGGGGCTGGAGGTTACCTTCCATGTGGACCCAGATGTGCCACAGGATTTGATGTGTGATCCAACGCGTCTGCGCCAGGTGCTGACCAACCTTGCGGGCAATGCGATTAAGTTCACGGAATCAGGCGAGGTGGTCATTCGCGTCAGCGAAGAGGCTCATGCGGAAAAACGGCACACGCTACTCTTCTCTGTCAGCGATACGGGCATTGGCATTTCTCCAGAGAACCAGCAGCGCGTCTTCCACGCCTTCGAGCAGGCCGATGCTTCCACAACCCGGCAATTCGGAGGAACGGGATTGGGACTGGCCATTTCGCAACGTATTGTCGAGCACTTTGGCGGGCGCATCTGGCTGGAAAGCGAATTAGGCAAGGGCACCACAATTTATTTCACCACGGTGATGGATGAGGCGGAGCCGGAAGCACAGCCGGAAGGCAAGCCACGTGCCAGTACGGAGGATTTGCACGGCCTCACCACACTCATTATCGATGACAACGAAACCAATCGCCGCATCCTGCTGGAAATGACGCGGCATTGGGGCATGTTGCCGGCCGGTGCGGCGTCTGGGCCAGAGGGATTGCAAGAGCTGACACGTGCAGCCGAACATGGCCATCCCTACCGACTCATCCTGCTCGACGAACAGATGCCCGGCATGGATGGCATCGAGGTCATTGAACGCATTCAGGCCGATCCACGCTTGCAAGGCGTCGTGATCATGATGCTGACCTCCTGCGATCAAGTCTCCAGCATCGCGCGCTGTCGCAGTCTGGGTGTGAACACATACATGATCAAACCGATTCGTCCCGCGGAATTGCAGGAGACGATCCGCCAAGGATTGAGCGCGCAACCGCGACGCGCGGCAACGTCTTCCGAGGGGAAAACTGGGGAATCTGCGAATACGCCCAGGGTGCTGCGCATTCTGGTGGCCGAGGACAACGTCATCAACCAGAAGCTGGCCCAGGCCTTGTTGAAAAAGATGGGGCACTCTGTCACCGTCGCTGCCAATGGAGTTGAAGCCATCAGCCAGTGGAGCGGCGGCGACTTCGACATAATCTTTATGGATGTGCAGATGCCGGAGATGGATGGTGCAGAGGCCACGCGACGCATCCGCGAGATGGAAAAAAGCACAGGCACGCACATTCCCATCATCGCCATGACCGCCTTTGCCATGAGCGGCGACCGCGAGCGCTTCATGCAGTCTGGCATGGATGACTACATTACCAAGCCGGTGAACTCCAAAGTGGTGGAGCAGGCCGTGCAGCATTTCGCCGGATTTACATCCGCACCGGCTGAAGCCGCCACGCCGGAGTTATATTTTTCAGCTAACTTGTAATTTTGTGCCCACACAGTCGGCGAAATTAGGTTAAGTGTTCTTGGCTTGCGCACGCATTGAATGCAGCAATGCAAAGTAATGCTGGGCGCGCGCAACATCATGCAGTATCTGCGCCCGAAGCGCTTCGGGTGTGGGCCAGCGCCGTTCCTCACGGATGCGATCCAGAAAATGCAGCGTCAACAGAGTGCCAGCAGCAATCTCCGCGGGAGCACTGCGCAACAGATGGCTCTCCACGGAAAAGGAATCCGGTCCAAAGGTCGGGCGGTTGCCGATATTGGTCACCGCCTCAAAACATTTTCCACCCATCTCCACGCAGGTGATGTAGACGCCGTTGGCAGGCAGCAACTCCGTATACGGGGCCAGGTTGATGGTGGGAACCGTGTGGCGTGATCCGTCGCCGCGTCCGCGCTCCGTGGTGGCTGCAAGGGCGAAGGGGCGTTGCAGCAGTGCGCGGGCCGTGCGCACGTTGCCTCGCTCCAGTAAGGAGCGGATGCGGCTGCTGGAAACGGGTTCGCCACGCCACTCCAAAGCCGGATAGGATTCCACGCCAAAGCCCAGATGTGTGCCCAAGCTGGCCAGCGTTTGTACGTCTCCTGCTGCATCGTGACCGAAGCGGAAATTTTCTCCCTCATGCACTTCCACGGCGCGCAACCGATCACACAGAACTATTTGTGCGAACTGCTGCGCACTCATTCCCGCCAGTGCTTCCGTAAAGGGAAGCACAAGCACGGCATCCAGTCCGCCTGCCTTCTGTCCAGTTTGCTCTAGCAGGCGCAGCTTTTGCTGCAATGGAGTGAGCAAACGCAGCGGCT
>DAHUZD010000166.1 GCA_027306745.1 Acidobacteriaceae bacterium | reverse complement strand
GCCTGCGATGTGGAAGGCCCGCTGGGGGCGCATTGTGAACCTGACCAGCGTGGTGGGTGAGACCGGGCAGGCCGGGCAGGCCAACTACGCGGCCAGTAAAGCTGGGCTGATTGGGCTGACGAAATCCATGGCGCGCGAACTGGCCTCGCGCTCGATTACGGTGAACGCCGTTGCGCCGGGCTACATCGAAACACCGATGACCGAAGTGCTGAACGAGCAGCAGCGCGCCGCGATGTTGACTCAGGTGCCGTTGGGCCGTGCTGGTTTACCGGAGGAGATCGCCCACGCCGTCGCCTTTCTCGCCTCAGAGCATGCGGGCTACATCACCGGCCACGTACTCGACGTCAACGGCGGCATGTACATGGGATAGGAATATGCGACAATGACCGCGCACGCTGCGCATGACTGCCCGCGCGCCCCAAGGAGAAGTTGCCGATGCACCTGAATCCCCGCCGCCACGATCCATGGACACCGATTTCGTGTTTCTCCATTGCGCTGCTCTTGTGCGCGGCTCTGTTCGCAGCAGGCGCAGCACAGGCCCAGGCCGTCACACTGCCGCCCGCGGAGACGGTTCACTTCCCCAGCCAAGGGGAGTCGGTGCGCGGCATTCTTTACAAACCAGCGGGCGCGGGCCCCTTCCCGGCTATTGTTGTCATTCACGAGTGGTGGGGCCTGACCGACTGGGTACAGCAGCAGGCTGCCGATCTGGCCCAGCAGGGCTATGTAACGCTGGCGGTTGATCTCTACCGCGGCCAGATGGCCACGGACCCGGAGATGGCCCACGAGCTGATGCGCGGGCTGCCGCAGGATCGCGGCGTGGGCTATTTGACGGCTGCTGTCGCGTATTTGAAGACGCGCAAGGATGTTCTGCCCCATCGTATTGGGGCCGTCGGCTGGTGCATGGGCGGAGGTTTCGCGTTGCAACTGGCGATTGCCGAGCCCAGCCTGCGCGCGGTGGCCATCAACTATGGAGCGCTGGACACAGACCCGATGCAGTTAAAGAAAATTCACGCGCAGGTGCTGGGCAACTTTGGCGCACTCGATCGTGGCATTACGCCGGAGGATGTGCAGGCCTTTGCCAAAGCGATGCAGGCCCTGGGCCATCCGGTCAACGTGAAAGAATACGCCGACGCTGGCCATGCCTTCGAGAACCCCAACAACAAAGCTGGCTACCGCCCGGATGACGCCGCAGATGCCAACCGCCGTATGCGTACCTTTTTCGCGGTCCATTTGAAAAAATAACCCTGCAGGCGCGGGGTGTCCGCCGGGCTACGCCGTGGAAAAAATCCACTTGCCAAGCCCGGCCAAGAAGTGTTTACTACATCAGTAATGACAGAGCAGTACAAGATTTTCTTTGCACCACTTTTCTACCTTGGAGATACAAACCATGAGCATCAGTCCGCTGAAAATTGGCAGCGTCATTCGCAGCTACAGACTGCAGAAGGGCCTTTCGCAGGGCGACATTGAAAAGCGAACCGGCCTGCTGCGCTGTTACCTGTCGCGTGTGGAGAATGGCCACACTGTGCCCTCGCTGGACACATTGCACAAGATTGCCGAAGCGCTGGAGATGTCCCTGGCCAGCTTCTTTGCAGAAGACACAATGCAACACCAGATGCAGCCCCACGATCTAAGCGAGGAGGAGCTGCGCTTCCTGATCCAGATCCGGCGCTACTCCGCCAGCTTGAATGACAGCGACCGCAAACTGTTGCTGGCCATGGTGCGCAAGTTCGCCGCAACGGCTTAAGCGGGCCAACTTCCTGTTGTCTTGAAGACCGCAGGTGCCGCTGCGCACTCCGTTAGCCGGAAGGACAATGATGTTTGCAGTGGATGCGCGGCTACAGGTCGCCGGGATGGCCCGCGGCCCAGGCCTGCATCAGCGGCTTCCAATAGTGAGCCATGGCGTTGGCAAAGAGCAACAGGATCAGCGTCAAAACGGCGAAGACCACGCGCTGGCGCTGTCGATAGCGTTGGCGGCCCGTCCCCAAAATGGGAGCCAGCGGCACGCCCAGCGCCAAGCCAGAGAAGAACCCGCCCAAGTGGGCCATATTGTCGATTTTGATGCCGCCCGAGTAGAGCAACGTCGCGCCCCCAATGGCCAGATTGATCAGCGCAAAGTAGATCACGCTGCGGCGTAGGCGGCGCAGTTCCTCGCGCGGAAAAGGCAGATGCGGCCCGTTCAGCAGTAGGATCAAAACCCCTGCAATGCCAAAGACCGCGCCGGAGGCTCCCGCGCCCACAATGCCGGGGCTAACCGCGGAGCTGAGCAGGTTGCCGGCCACGCCGGTGAGCACGTAGACGCTGAAGACGCCAAAGACGCCCAGCAACGGCTCGCCTAACAGGCCCAGATTCCACAAGCACCACATGTTCGTGCCCAGATGAAGAATGCCGACGTGCACAAACGTGGCCGAGAGTAGCCGCCACCATTCGCCGAACAGAACTTCATTGACGCCGCGGCTGGCTCCCCAG
>DAHUZD010000158.1 GCA_027306745.1 Acidobacteriaceae bacterium | reverse complement strand
GAACAGCAAGCTCAAGCGGCTGGTGGCGGAGATGAGCCTGCCAAGCAGATTTTCTTCAGGTCATCGCGCGGGGGAAACTTTTAGGCCCGAGGCGGCGGCGTACCGCAGTGGCGCACGCCATGGAGTGCGGGGCGAGCGAGCGTCATGCGTGCCAACTGGTTCATCAACTACGCGGCCGGTTGTGGCTCAACGACGGCTCCTGCGTGCGGCTGCGGCCGGAGCAGAGGAGCCATGTGTGGAGTTACGACTTCGTCAGCGCGAAGACGCACGACGGGTGAGCGGCGCGGTTCCTGAACCGGATCGACGGGCATACCCGGGAATGTCTGCTGATTCGCTGTGAACGGAATTGGCAGGCGCACGGGTGATGAGTGCGCTGGCCGACGCGATGGTGCTGAAGGTCGTACCGGAACATCTTCGCTCTGATAACGGCCCGGAATTCCGGGCCATTGTACGAACGGCTTTGGCGAACACGCGATCGCCATATCGCGGGGATGTGATGTCAATCACTGCGATGTCCGCACCATAAACCTCACTCTGATAAATAAGGATCGGGAAGGGAGTACACTGTGGAGGTGAACAGTAGCAGACAACGCACGTGGTTGATGCTGGCGATGACGATCCTGTGGATCGCGATTCCCGCTTTTGCCTGTCTGCCGGCGCTGCAGCCAACAGGGCAACATGCGTGCTGCCACAGCATGGCCCGGGCCTGCGCCCCAGCCACTGTGAGTGCGGACAACTCCTGTTGCCGGGTTCATCCCCAGAATCTGGCGATCCATCTCGCGCTTCCGTATTTTTCCGAACATGCGCAGCAGTTCGCATTTGTGTCGCACCCCATCCATTTGCCCGTGCCCGCCACGAAAAACGCCAGCGGCGTGCAGGCTTTTGCGCCCGTTCCGTCGATCCTCTCCTCGGCTAACACCTCCATCCTCCGAATCTCGGATTTCTTCGTCCGCAGGCTGAAATTGCGCCTTCGTGTGTCGCTTTGCGCCTGTGCGCAGATCAAAACCCTAACTGGCGGTGAGACGCATTCGCGTTGGAGGAAGTCATGAAAGTTTTTATATCTGTATTTCTTGTTTGGATTGCCACCGTGCCCACCTGGGCTTCCCGCGCGGAGACGCCGGACAAACGTGATGGCCTGGGCATCTTCGCCGCTTTGCTTGAGGAAGGCAACCCTCCGCAGGCTTCGGGGCCTGCATTAACGCTAGACGATGTCGAACGGATTGCCCTCCTCAATAACCCGGAGATTGAAGTCGCTGTTCGACGAGTCGCCATTGCAGAGGCCCACGTTGCCGCTGCTGGAGCGCTCGACGATCCCATAGCAATGTACCGCGGATGGGGCGTGCCGCTGCAGCAGCCTTGGAACTTTAACGACGCGCAGAACATGTTCAGCATTAGTGAGACTCTTCCGGGACCTGGCAAGCGCCGGCTGCGCGCCAGCGTTGCACAATCCGACGTGGCCGAATTGAAGGTTGAGTTGCAGCAGACACGATTGGAAGTCCGCGTGCGCGTCCACAAGGCGTTCGATGACATGCTGCTCGCCAGCGATGAATTGCGGGTCCACCACCAGCATGTCTCCATCGCGCGCCAGGCCATCGAAGCAGCACGTATCAAGTACGCAACCGGGAACGTTCCGCAACAAGACATCTTGAAGGCGCAGGTTGCTCTGACGCAGTTGGCAGAACACATGATTCGCTTCGATCGGGATGCCGAACTCGCGCGCGCCCACCTCAACACATTGCTGGGCCGCGACCCGGCAGCGCCGCTCAATGTGCAAGGCAAGCACGCCGTACTGGTGCAACTACCAGACGAACGGGCGCTGGAGGCCTTGGCGCTTCATTCTCGGCCCGATTTGCTCGCAGCCCAAGTAGCCGTTGAACGCAGCCATAAAGAGCAGTCGCTGGCAAAGAAGGCTTACGTTCCTGACTTCACAGTTTCAGGGGGGTACATGCTCATGCCACCCACGAATCCGATGCGCAACAACTACATGGTGGAGGGTTCGATGAATCTGCCCTGGTTGAATCATCGCAAACATGACGCAGAAATCAACGAATCCAATGCCGAGGCCAGCGAGCAGGATGCTGAACTCGCCGAGCTGCGCAATGCCGCCTTCGGTCAGGTTCAAGAGGCACGGGTGCAGGCAGAATCCGCACAGAAGTTCGCGCTTCTATATCGCAACCAGCTCCAACCACAGGCCGAGGCCACACTTCAGTCGAGCGTAATCGCCTATGAAAATGGCAAAACGAGCTTTCTGGATTTACTCGACAGCCAGATGACCGTCATTGATATCGATCTTGCCTGGGTTCAAGCGGTTGCCGATTTCGACTCGCGACTCGCTGATCTCGAACTGGCCACAGGAACTCCTATCGACGAAGCCCAGACCACTGCCCTGGAGGTGAAACCATGAAGACTTTCACGTATCGGATTGCGCTTTTTTCGGCTATGGCTGTCTGCGTTTTGCTTGCGGCTATTCTTCTCTACGTCCTTTTTCCTCGATATCGCAGGGCGCCACAATCTTCTGATAGCCCGGTTGTCGCGCGCGGCCCAGCCATGTCTTCCCAGCCGACAACCTCCGAAGTCCCGGTGCCGGCGCGAACAGAACCTGCGCTGGCAGCGGTGCAGTTGTCGCCACAACGCATGCAGGAAATCGGTGTGACGTTGGCAACGGTGGAATTGAAGAATGTGAACGATAAACTCAGCGTGCCCGGTAATGTTGACATGGATGAGGAGCGACTCTCCTATGTGCAGACCCGCTTCCCTGGGTGGATTCAAGATGTTTTTGCCAATGCAACCTACCAGTATGTGCGCAAAGGGCAGCGATTGTTCACCGTCTACAGCCAAGACCTGGTCAGCAGCGAGCAGGAATATCTGCTGGCCCGGCAGAACCAGAAGAGTTTTTCGCAAAATGCACATGGTATGGCTGCGCACGAGAGTGGTTGGCTGCTTCAAGCCGCTGAGGAGCGGTTGCGTCAATTCGGAGTTCCTGCGCAGGCAATCACAGACCTGGAGCAAAGCGGAAAAGTTCAGCGCAATATTGCGATTGACTCGCCTGTATCTGGCTATATTATCGAGCGCAACGCATTACCCAATGCGTACGTGCAGCCGGATACGAGGTTGTACACGATTGCCGACCTCTCGACAGTTTGGGTTTACGCCAACGTATTTCAAAACGATGTGGGCCGTCTGAAGCCGGGCGATCCAGCGCAGGTCACCGTCGATGCCTATCCCGGACGCCAATTCAACGGCCACATCGATCAGGTTCTGCCGCAGGTGGACTCGGCAACACGAACGGTGCGTGTACGTCTTATCTTCAGCAACCCCGGTGTCGTGCTCAAGCCGGGCATGTACGTAAATGTCGTAATCGCTGTTCCGCTGGGGCGGCATCTGGTGATTCCATCCTCTGCGGTGCTGCAAACCGGCTCACGAGCCATCGCATTTATTAATCGCGGAAATGGCAATCTGGAGCCGCGCACGATCGAGACCGGACCGCAGCTCGACGATTCTGTGATCGTTTTGCATGGCCTCAAGGCAGGCGAGCAGGTGGTTAGCTCGGCCAACTTTCTGGTGGACTCAGAAGTGCAATTACAACAGGCGCTTCAGGCGTTCTCGCCCCTGCCGCAGATGCCGGGCGCATCGGCAAGCACCACGTCCGCTCCGTCGATACAAATCCACTTCAGTACACAGCCCGATCCGCCACACCAGGGCGCAAATACCGTGCGCGTGCAACTTACGGGTACGGATGGAAAGCCTGTCATCGATGCGCAAGTCACGGCGACCTTCGTGATGCCAGCGATGCCGGCGATGGGGATGTCTGAAAAGCGCGCCGCAGCCACGCTAACCGACAAGGGCAACGGATTTTATGAGGGCCAATTGCATCTGGAGACAGGTGGAACCTGGCAGGTGAGCGTGGCCGCCCAACGCAGTGGTGAGGTTATCGCCACCCAGCAGATCACACTTGACGTCGCGGGAGGCATGTAATGATCAGATGGACTATCGCTTGGTGTGCGCGCAATCCTTTCCTTGTATTCACCGGAGCCATCCTTCTGGTTATTGCCGGTGTGTGGTGTATGCAGCGGGTCCCGCTCGATGCACTTCCCGATATCAGCGACGTGCAAGTCATCATTCACACGCCGTGGGCGGGTGAGCCACCGAATGTGATCGAGGACCAGGTCACCTATCCGATCGTGACCGCGTTGCTTGCCGCTCCCAATGTCAAGAATGTTCGCGCCCAGACCATGTTTGGCGAATCCTATATCTTCGTCGTTTTTCAGGATGGCACTGATCTATATTGGGCGCGGTCACGCGTGACGGAATATCTGGAACAGATTGCCGGGCGCTTGCCGCCAGATGTACATCCTGCCATCGGTCCCGATGCCACTGGCGCGGGCTGGGTCTATGAGTATGCCATCGTCGACCGCAGCCATGCCAATAACCTGGCCGATTTGCGTGCGCTACAGGATTGGCACTTGCGCTATCAACTAGAAACCGTGCCCGGCGTGGCGGAGGTGGCTAGCAGTGGCGGGTTTGTGCGCCAATACCAGGTGAACCTTGACCCAAACAAGCTTTTTTCTTATGGAATTTCCGCAGCCACGGTGATCGATCGCGTTCGGCAAAGCACCAACGAGGTCGGTGGAAGCGTCCTGCAGATGAGCGGAGCCGAATATATGATTCGCGGGCGCGGCTATCTGCGCTCTCTCGCCGATCTGGAAAATGTTCCAGTTGCCACGAAGAACGGCACGCCCGTATTGATCAAGGACCTGGGCACAGTCTCATTCGGTCCCGACGTGCGGCGTGGCGCGGCCGACTGGCAAGGAGAAGGGGAAACTGTTGGCGGCATCGTCGTCATGCGATACGGCATGAACGCGCTCAAAGTCATCAATGGAGTCAAAGCGAAATTCCGCGAGATCGCGTCCTCGCTGCCTTCTGGTGTTGAGATTGTGACAGCCTATGACCGCTCTTGGCTGATCGATGAGTCCATCCACACGTTGAAGCGGGACCTCGCCATCGAGGCAATCATCGTCAGCTTTGTCAGTATTGTTTTCCTCTTCCATTTTCGGTCGGCACTGGTGCCCATTCTGACGCTGCCGATTGCCGTGCTAGCCTCGTTCATCCCCATGTACTTCCTGCACATCACCTCCAACATCATGTCGCTCGGCGGCTTGGCGCTTGCCGTAGGCGTGCTGATCGACGCGGCGATTGTCATCGTGGAGAACGGACACCGCCATTTGGCCGATCGCGTAGACGAACCCACAGAGCCAGAACGACGGCGCATCTTGATCGGCGCTGCACAGCAGGTCGGCCCCGCGCTGTTTTACTCACTCATCATCATTGTGGTTTCATTTCTGCCGGTTTTTCTGTTGGAAGCA
>DAHUZD010000151.1 GCA_027306745.1 Acidobacteriaceae bacterium | reverse complement strand
GATTGCTGCTGTATCTAGCGACATTTTTGAGTGTGATTCCAGCCGGGCTGTTCTTCGCGCGCTTGGAACATGTCTCCCTGCGCAGCGTGGCGCAGTCCTCTGAGAACGAAGAGCATGTGCTCGAAGAGGCCAACGCGCTGTAGGCGCAATTTTTTCAGCAAAAGGAGTGTGCAGCGTGGCGATCGATGATCTGCGGCAATGGGTGGAGCAACTGGAGCGCGCTGGAGAACTGCGACGCATCTCCGCCGAGGTCAGCCCGATTCTGGAGATGGCCGAGATCGCCGACCGCGTCGCCAAGCTGGACTGGCCCGGCGCGCAGAAACAATATGCGCCCGGCGGTCCGGCGCTGCTCTTTGAGCGCGTCAAGGGCTACCCCGGCGCGCGCGTGCTGATGAATCAATTTGGCAGCGAGCGGCGCATGCAGATGGCGCTCAACACCGATTCGCTCGACGCCATTGCCGCGCGCATTCACGAGATGATGAACGTGCGCTCGCCAGAAGGTTTCCTCGACAAGGTGCGCATGTTGCCCATGCTGGCCGAGATGGGAAAATTCTTTCCGCGCACAGTGAGCGCCAAGGACGCGCCTTGCAAGGAAGTGATTCTGCGCGAAAAATTCAACGTGCTCGACTTTCCCATTCTGCAATGCTGGCCCGGCGATGGCGGACGTTTCATCACATTGCCGTGCGTTATCACGCGCGACCCACGCCACGCAGCCGGCGATGGCAAGCCCGGCGGCAAACGCAACGTGGGCATGTATCGCATGCAGGTCTACGATGGCCAGACCACCGGCATGCATTGGCAGCGACAAAAGGTGGCCGCCGAACACTACCGCGAGCGTTTGCGCCAAGCCGCAGCCGATGCCGCCCATGGCGATGACGCCGCAGCCGCGCGCGTGGCCGTGATGGCCGCAACCGCTGGTGGCTCCACGCTGCCCGCTTCGCTCGGTGGAGCCAACTCCATGCAGGCCTGGGCCACGCCCAAGGCCGATCGTTTGGAGGTCGCCGTGGCCATTGGCACCGATCCGGCCACCACCTTTGCCGCCATCGTACCCGCGCCGCCCGAGGTGGAAGAGTTTCTGATCGCAGGATTTTTGCGCCAGAAGCCCGTCGATTTAGTTCGATGCGAGACGGTCGATCTCGAAGTGCCGGCAACGGCGGAGATCATTCTCGAAGGCTACGTGCGCACGGATGAGATGCGCAGCGAGGGGCCATTTGGCGACCACACCGGCTTTTACACTCTGCCGGATGATTATCCCGTCTTTCACATCACCTGCATCACGCACAGAAAAAATCCCATCTATGCGGCCACCGTGGTCGGCAAGCCGCCGATGGAAGACGCATGGATGGGCAAGGCTGTTGAGCGCATCTTTTTACCGCTGATGCGTCTGACGCTGCCGGAGATTGTGGACATCCATCTGCCCGCCGAGGCCGTCTTTCACAACCTGATGATCGTCTCCATCCGCAAGAGCTATGCGGGGCAAGCGCGCAAGGTGATGCACGGCATCTGGTCGATGGGCCAGGCCATGTTTACCAAATGCGTCATCGTGGTGGATGAGGATTGCGACGTGCAGAATTTGCGTGAGGTGACGTTGCGCGTGGCTAACAACATTGACCCGGAGCGGGATATTCAATTCACGATGGGGCCGGTCGATTCACTCGATCACGCTTCGCGCCTGCCGAATTACGGCAGCAAGATGGGCATCGACGCCACGCGCAAGTGGGCCGCGGAAGGCTTTACGCGCCCGTGGCCAGAGGGTCTGCGCATGGACGCGGCCACGCGCGCCAAGGTTGATGCGCTGTGGAGTACGCTGGGCCTCTAAGCGCATCGCAGGCCGCTCCGATTACTGCTGTTGCCAAGTTGCATCCACTTGGATCGGAATCTCATTGCGAATCGGCACGGTAAAAAAGGATGGCGGATTAATCTTGAAGTCCGAAACCGTGGCGGGAATCGTGCCAACGATGTGATGCTGTTTGCCTTGGACGGTCTGCGTGAAAGCCACCTGCTTGTACTCCGTCGTTTGCCCGGCAAATTGAATCTGCATGTCGCAATGCAGCGTGGGCGCATTCAGTTGGGCTTCCGGCAGGCTCAACCGTACCGTGACCAGCGGGAACTGCGCGCCGCGCGTCACTTGCAACATGTGCAGATCGCGGTTGCTGTCGCCGGAGTCGAAGGTCTGTACCGGCACAGCGATTAAAAAATCGCACTGCCCATGGAGGCAGGCACCCTTGCCGCGCGCGGCATGGCTGGTGCCGTGAATCACATGCAGCGGATGCGTCACAGTGTAAGTCAGCGAAGATTGCGCCAGCATCCACTGGCTGTCCGCATAGGCCAGCGTTGACGGCAACAGAAGCAGCAGGGCAGCGATCCAGATTCGTTGGCTCATGGGGAGACTCCTTAAAACTTCAGATGAATCGGCCAGGAGACCGAAACCACGGCCGCCGTATAGGCGACGACAGTCACTGCGGCCACTGCGCCGTGGGCCGAGGCGATGCCGTGCACCTTCTGGCCTTTTTCTTCCTGGCTCAGCGCCATGCTGCCCAGACTCGGTGTCAGGATCATGCCAGGCCCGTGGATCCAAATCAGATATTTGTGCATGCGAATCGCCCCGCGCGTGGGCGTCCCCGGAATCTTCGGCGCGAAGATGGCGTAGTAGGCCGTTGCACCGTACAGCGTCGCCGTCAGCGAACCCAGCGCGGCGTGCAGATCGACATTCGCATCGCTCGGCGGGGTAATCGTCGGCGTCGTGGAGCCATGCGTGAAGTGGGACTTGGCTCCGCCGGAGACCAGCACCGTGGCGTACAGCGGCGCCAGCGTGATGAGGCCCAGCTTCTGATGCATCTTCAGCATGCGCGTGCGTTTGTCCAGCCGGGCCTGCAGCGCGGGGTTGGCCTGGGTCTGGCTGGAGG
>DAHUZD010000127.1 GCA_027306745.1 Acidobacteriaceae bacterium | reverse complement strand
CAGCGTGGAGTCTTTGATATTTTCATGCAGCGACTTGGCCGCAGCCTGTGGCAGCGAGAGCCGCTCCACATGGAACGGAGGCGGGTCGGCGCTGAATCCAATCAGATATTGTGGCTTGCCCGATGCGCCCATTTGCAGCGTCGGCGTCAGCGGAAGCAGCAGGGTCTTGCCATGGCGCAGCACTGTCAGCGTCAACGGCGCGCCTGCTTCATGCTGCAAATACAAATTGATCGAATAGATGGAGTGGAAGTCGATGCCATTCACCGCGGCGATTTCGTCGCCCACGCGCAGACCGGCGCGGTAGCCGGGGTCGTTGGCCTCTGCGCTGGCCACTTGGATGGGCGCGGATTGCTCGCGTGCCGAGATGCCCAAATCCTGCAAGGCAAAGTCATCCGGGTTGGTCACGTTGGGCAATTGCATTTGCAGGGCGACTGCCTGCCCGGCGCGCAGCACCTGCATATTGACGATATGGTTCAGATTCAAAATGCAGTGCAGGTACACCTGCTGCCAGTCGGGCCGCTGCACGCCGTCAAAGCTGACGATCGTGTCGTTGCGCTCCAGCCCCGCAACGGCAGCCGGGGAGCCGGGCTGTGCGTAGTCCACAATGGCCGGGCCGTTCATGAAATTGGGCACTTCGTTGTGCGCCATAAACACCGTGACCAGCAGCAGAAAGGCCAGCACAAAGTTAGCCGCAGGCCCAGCACAGGCGATCAGCACCCGCTGCCAGCGGGGATGGTTGCCATAGTTGCCCGGATCGTTGCTGGCCTCGCCCGTCGGCACATCCCCGACAATCTCGCCGGTCATCTTGACATAGCCGCCCAGCGGCAGCAGACTGACGCGGTAGTCCGTGTCGCCGCGTTGGATGCCGAAGAGCCGCTTGCCAAATCCGATGGAGAAAGTCTCCACGCGCACGCCGCACCACTTGGCGACGATGAAATGGCCGAACTCATGCACCAGCACCATGATGCCGAGCACGATAAGCATGGAAACGAGACTGACCAAGGCAAACGACATGAGTGTAGGACTACCTTACCGCAAAATTGAGAAACAGAGTGTTGTCGAGGCTGGATACCTGCGTGGATCCGGGCCGTTTCAAGATGAGGAAATGGGCCGAAGGGGTGAGCATGTGCATCGCAGCAACCAGAAAACGCAGGGCCATCACATTCCTCACCTTGTGCGGAGCGTCACAGGCGCTGCCCCGGCACGCACTACATCCCGTGCCGCATCCCGCGCCCGCACATCTGCCTGCAACACTTCCGCAATCGTCTGCGGATGTTGGCGCGGCGTCTGCTCCAGCACTGCTTCAATTGTACGCGCGATGCCCGGAAAGGAGATTTTTCCCGCCAGAAATGCCTCCACGGCAATTTCGTCTGCAGCCTTCAACGCGATGCAATGATCGCCGCCAATCTCCGCAGCCTCATACGCCAGGCGCAGGCAAGGGAAACGGGTAAAATCTGGCGGCTCAAAATCCAGCCGCGCCAGCGTGCGCATGTCAAACTTCATGTCCGATCCCACCCGCTCGGGGTAGGTGAGCGCATAGAGAATCGGCAGGCGCATGTCAGTGACGGAAAGCTGCGCCAGGATGCTGCCATCCACATACTCCACCAGGGAGTGGATGGTGGATTGTGGATGAACCGTCACCTGCACCGCGCTCGGCGGCAGGTCAAACAGGCGGCAGGCCTCAATGATCTCCAGTCCCTTGTTCAGCATCGTGGCGGAGTCAATGGTGATGCGCTGGCCCATCACCCAGGTCGGGTGCTTCAACGCCTGCG
>DAHUZD010000036.1 GCA_027306745.1 Acidobacteriaceae bacterium | reverse complement strand
GTGCCTACGCTGGCGACGATTCGCGTGCCTGTCTGCGCCGTTGCCGGGGATGAAGACAAAGGCAGCACGCCGGATGAGATGCGCGTGGTAGCCGAGCAGGCCCCGCGCGCGGAGTTTCATCTACTCCACGGCGCGGGCCATTACGCTCCATTGGAGCAGCCGCAGAAGGTTGCGGAAATTTTGGGGAAATTTCTGGACGCGCATTTGGACGCGCGTTTCGATGATGCAGGATACGATCCAGAGATGGCAGGATGAGCATGCGCATACCGGCAAGAAACTTCCAATACGGCGGCAAAAACGGCGCGGAGTTGGCCTGCGAAAAGGTTCCACTCTCGCGCTTGGCCCAGACCTATGGCACGCCGCTTTATGTTTATTCTGCTGGCGCGATTCGGGAGCGGATGCGCATGTTCGCTGCCGCCTTCCAAGGCGTGAGGCACACCGTTTGCTACTCGGTAAAGGCCAACTCGAACCTGTCGATTTTGCAATTGCTGGCGGGCTTGGGCGCGGGTTTTGACATTGTTTCCGGCGGCGAGCTGGAACGGGTGCGTCGCTCGGACAAAAAGGCGCTCAAGCGCGTGGTCTTCTCCGGCGTTGGCAAAGCGGCGGCGGAGATGGATGCAGCGCTGGCCGCTGGCATTCTAGTCTTCAACGTGGAGAGCGCAGCGGAGTTGGACCTGCTCGAAGCCCGCGCTCGTGCTGCGCACAAGGTGGCTCCGGTGGCGCTGCGCGTCAATCCTGACGTGTTTGCCGAGACGCATCCATATATTTCCACCGGGCTGCATGCGCACAAGTTTGGTGTGCCGATGTCCGAGGCGCGTGCGTTGTACCGGCTGGCGTCGCGCAGCAAGCATCTGTTGCCCACGGGCATCAGTGTGCATATTGGTTCGCAGATCCAAAACGCCGAGCCATTTGGCCAGGCCTTGCGCCGCGTGCGCGAACTGGTGACGGATCTGGCGGCGGAAAATATCGCATTGCGATATATCGATGCCGGGGGCGGACTGGGAATTTCCTACAGAATTGAAGAGCCGTTCGATCCGCAGGCGTTGTTGGCTCAGTACGCGCGTGTGGTGCGCGCGGAGTTGGAAGGCTTTGACGGCGAGCTACTGCTGGAGCCGGGGCGCTTCGTGATTGCGCAGGCGGGAGCGTTGCTGGCGCAGGTGCTGTACGTCAAGCGCAACGGCAGCAAAACCTTTGTGGTGACCGATGCGGCGATGAACGATTTGATCCGGCCCGCGCTATATCAGGCGCATCATGCGATTGTTCCGCTGCGGCGCAGGGCCAAGGATCAGGCGACGGTGGTGGATGTGGTGGGGCCGGTCTGCGAGAGTGGAGATTTTTTTGCGCGCGATCGCTCCATGCCAGAACTGACGGCGGGCGACACCGTGGCGATTCTTGACGCTGGAGCCTACGGTATGGCGCAGAGTTCCAACTACAACACACGCACGCGCCCGGCCGAGGTGCTGGTCGATGGCGGCAAACACAAGCTCATCCGCCGCCGCGAGACTCTGCGCGATCTGCTGGGGCCAGAGATGCTGCGTTAAGGCCGCAGCCTTAGCGGGCAGCAGACTGTGGCGCGGCTGGCGTCTGCGTGACTGGCGCCTGCGTGGGCAGCCAGTAATAGTCCCCGGCCAAATGTTGCCAACGCTCCGGGAGGGTGGCGTCTTCCGCAGGCTGCGTATGGAATCTGCCTACGATTCCGGGGATGCCCACCGTGTGCAAGGCTGCGAGAATCTCAGGCTTGTTGGGCAGGCTGCGCCACTCCTGTGCAGGATGGCCCGCATCGCGCATGTAGCGCTCATCGTAGATTTCCGCCGTAACGTGCATTGAGGCCAAGCGCGCCCAGTAAGCGCCAGAATCGCAGGCATGGAAGCAGGCGAGGTGCGCATCAGGAGGGACTCCTGATTTTTCCAATGCCTGCGCGGCGTGCAATTCTTGCAGATTGAACCAGCCAACCGGCTGATCATTCCAAATCGCTTTTTCGCGCAATTGCATCACCGTCTGCAAAGCGAATGCAGCCACGCTGATGGCGAAGAATAGGGTGATGCCGCGCGCAAAACCCAAATCAGTTTGGGCATCTTGGGGTGCAACCAAAAATGCCAGCGTGCCGATCCATGCAGCCCAATAAGGGCCGAGGATATACCGATCCTCAAAATGGACGAGGACAAACAGGAAAAAATTCAGCAGAAAAATTCCAACCAATACAGAAACAATCCGATGCGCAGACGGGCTGGATGTAATGCGTATTTTGAACAGGAAGCAGAGAGCGAGCGCGGACAACGCTAGCAATTGCAAAATGACGAAGCGTTCGACCGGATGCAATTGTCGCAAAAGATTTCGAAATGGTAGCGCGATACTGAAGTGCGGCTGCACACCTTCATTCCAATAGCTGGGATCAAACCAGATGGGGTAGGTGGCATGGGCAAAGTGTGGGAATGCGACAACAACCGGGTTGGCGAGCAACTCTGTTTCTGGATGGATGAGATGCACTGAGGCTCGGCCGAAGCGCTCCGTCTGGTTCTGGAGCAGATGGTAACGGCCCGTTGCCGAAACACACCAAGCATAGTTCAAGCGGCCCGAATCGCCCAGATCCAAGCGATGTTTTTGCATGGAAATGGCGACGATATATGGGCCGGCCAGGGCAGCAAAAACGGCAGCGGTAGACAGCAGCATGAGATATGCACGTTTGGGTGCAGACTGCAATTTCCAATAGACAAGAAGCGCGCCGACTGCGATAAGAGCCAGAATGAAGGCGGGAGATTTGACAAGATAGGCAGCGCCGAAAGCAAATCCCAAACCAGCGGCTGCCCAAAACCCGCCTTGCACCGCCAGGCGCAGCAGGCAGCCGAAGGCCAGTAAGAGAAGGCTTGCATACAGCCCATCGACGCGAACATTATCTGGACTGATGGGGCCGAGCCAAGCGAGAAAAAGCAGCGCGTATGTGGCCAGATGCAGCAGTGGGGATGAGATGGCCCACTGCGTAACCGTGTGCTCCAAGTTGGCCAGAGTCATGCGCACGCGCTGCAATGACCGCACAAAAAAAGTTGCACAGGCGATGGATGCGAGAACAATGCAGTAGTTGACGAAATAAAACGCGCGCAATTCTTGCACGCGGTTTGCGTGGCTTACCCATTTGCCCAGAGCGAGCAATGCCGGATAGCCCGGCCCCCAATAGGCATTCACCACCAGATGCCAGCGGCCATGCAGTATGGCGCTGGCGATGTCCATGTACGTGACGCCATCCCAATCGGTTTGGTAGGGCGCATATCGGACGTAGCCGAGCATGATGAGCGCCATGCAGGCGGCGTAGAGTGCAGGTGCCCAGCGGGACAAAAAAGATTGCGGATTGGATGGGGATGGTTTTGCGTGCATGGGAAGATGCGCGGCACGAGAATTTTGTGTGCGGTGCGCTGCCAGCATTGTACTGAATCTACTGCACTGCTCAACGGCAGATACGGAGTAGTCATCATGCAGGAGAAGCGCAGTCCAAGGAGGATGTTTGGGATCGATGGCTACTGCGTCAGAGAGGTGGAGGTGTTCAGCGTGCTGGCGGAGTCTGTTGGGTGGGCCAGCACCTTGGAGGATGCGTATTCGCCTTCATCCTGTTTGGGGCCGAGGCCGAGTTTGATGAGCGCGCGCGCGTCCGGGGTCACCTTCGTCTGCCAGCCGTTGTCAGCCTGGAATTTCTGCATGGCGGCCTGCGTCTGTGCGTCCCAAGCGCCGGTGGCGTTGCCCTTCAGGTAATGCTCGCGGATCAGAGCGGCTTGAATCTCTGCGGCGCGCTGAGGATCAATGGCGCGCTGGCCCTGCACCTTATGTTTTTTATGGCGATGTTTGCGCCAATGGCCCGCCGTTGCCTGACGGCGCACGCGCGTGGCCGAGGCAGGCAAAGAAAGAGAGAACAAAACGAAAGTCGCGCAGAACACGCATACAGCCATGCGAACCCTACGTCTCAAGGCAGAACAGCAATACATACCTCTCCAAGGATATGCCGATTCAGAGGTGGGCGCAACCGGAGATGAGCCAAAAAGCACATTGGGCACCCCGGATTTCCCGCGAGCGCCCAATATGCTTTCCTGTTGATTTTCTTGTGGTTATTTATGGCATTGTCCCGCCCACGTAAGTGTTGGCGTGGGATTTATCCTGCGGGTCCGTAACCATGAAGACAACATCATCGCCGGGCTTGAGAGAGCCAATGGCGTCTTGGAACTGGCTGACGCTGGCGACCGGCTTGCGGTTGACTTGCAGGATGATGAGGCCGGGCTTGAGCAGTTGCAGCTCATCGGCAAAGGAACCGGGCCGGATGGCTTCAATGAGCACGCCGCCGGAGATGCCGAGTTTGCCGGCCATATCCTCAGGGACGTTGCGGACGCTGAGTCCGAGGCGGCCCTGGCTGTTGGACGCACCGGGACCGGAGCCTTCGCCGCCGCCTCCACCCAACGCCGCGATCATTTTGGCGCGGTCGGCGATGGTGACGGTGGCGGTTTTGTGCTCACCATTGCGGATGTAGCTGATCTGGGCGGTCGAGCCGGGCTTACGCTCGGCAATGTCGTTGACCAGATCGTCGCCATTCTCAATGGGGCGACCATCGATCTCGGTGATGATGTCGCCGGGTTTCAGGCCAGCTTTGTCTGCCGGGAAGCCGGGCTGCACGGAGCTGATGATGACGCCGTTCTTGAATCCATAGACGCGTTCAACGGCGCTCGACAGAGACTGTTGCGGCTGGAAGGTGATGCCGATGGAGCCGCGGACAACCTTGTGTGCTGGCCCGATGAGCTGGTTATAGACGCTGATGACTGTGTTCGAGGGCATGGCGAAGCCGATGCCTTGATTGCCAGCCGACTGCGTGTAGATGGCCGTGTTGACGCCGATCACCTGACCGGCCATGTTGACCAGCGGACCGCCGGAGTTGCCGGGATTGATGGCCGCGTCGGTTTGCAGGAAGTGCTGGAACTCGCCGGGTGTGCCTGGTTCGATGGAGCGATTTTTTGAAGAGATGATGCCCGCAGTGACGGTCTGCTGGAGGCCGAAGGGGCTGCCGATGGCGACGGCCCAGTCGCCGATGCCGACGCCGTCGGAGTTGCCCATCTTGACGGTGGGCAGCGGGGCATTGGTTTCAATCTTGATGACGGCGATGTCGGTGGCCTTGTCGGTGCCGATCAGCTTGGCGGGGCGTCCCGGATCGCCTTCGGGGTCGGTGGCCAGGCGGACAAAGATTTTGTCGGCGTGGTCAATGACGTGGTTGTTGGTGAGGATGTAGCCGCGCGGATCCACGATGAAGCCGGAGCCTAGAGACTGGCGCATACCGCCGCCGGGGCCGTCGCCGCCTTCGTCACCACCACCCTGGCCCTCATCGGGAGCGCCGGGAGCGCCCGGCCCCGGCTCCCCGAAGAAGTGATTGAAGAAATCCTGAAAGTTGCCTTGATTGCCGCCCTGCGCGCCGCGGGGAGGATTCTTCGGAAGTGACTCCGTATTGATGTTCACAACGGCGGGGCCGACCTCCTTGGCGATCTGTGAGAAAGCGGTGGAGAGCTTGACCGGGTCAGGAATTTGCAGCGGTGTCGCATCGGCGGAGCTGCCAGAGGCCTCCTTGCCGTGGACGTCGTGGGCCATCACGGAGCCGAGTAAGATGCCAGCGGAAAGCGTGGCGAGAATCGTAAAGGTGAACGAGAGGCTGCGGGAGCGAAACCGGGCGAGCAGTGCTTTCATATTTTTCATCGAACCTCGGGATGTGTAAACGTGCCAAACTGCGGGTGCGTGCGGCCAGCAACAGTATACGCGCCAGAAGGGGCCCAAGCGGCAACTGCGGCAGCCATTCCCTTGGACGGATGCGGTGGAAAAACGTTAGATGGCAAGCGAGTGCGGCAGGGCTTGCGCCAGGGAGAGCAGCAGCAGCAGGATGCGGCGCAGGCCGAGGTCGCGGCCCGTAGCGTCGTACCATTCCTCGCGTGTATGGATGCCGCCGCCTGTGCCTCCGCTGCCCAGGCAGACGGCGGGAATGCCGAGGGCCAGGGGAATGTTGGCATCGGTAGAGGCCGTGCGCTGTTCGCTGCGAATGCCGAAATGCCGGTCGACGGCCTGTACCAATGAGAGCAGGGGCGCGTCCTGAGGAAGGCTGGCGGCGGGACGCTCGCCGATGCAGTCGATGGCGAAGCGCAGTTGCAGGTCCGGGTGCGGATCGCCCGCAGCGTGGTTGCTGGCGGCCACGGTTTCAGCCACGGCGGTGCGCAAGGGGTGTTCCATTATCAGAAGCTGATCGCTGTCGGTGGAGCGCAGATCGATGCGGGCCTCGGCGTGTTCTGGAATGGAATTGATGGCGCTGCCGCCTTCGATGCGGCCCACATTCCAAGCCGAGCGGGGCTGGCTGGGCAGTTGCATCCGGTTGATTTCCACCAGAGCTGCGGCCAGGGCCAGCACCGGGTTGGGAGCGCCTGCATCGCTCCATGAATGGCCGCCTGGGCCGGTGATGGAGACGCGAAAACGGCGGCTGCCCAAGCCTTCGGTGACGATGGTATCCACACCGGCTCCATCCACGATCAGCGCGGCGGCGATGCGCTGGCGCAGGGGCGACTCTGAAAACAGATAGCGCATGCCGCGCAGATTGCCTTCACCCTCTTCGCCAACGTTGCCTGCGAAAAGGATGTCTGTTTCTGGATGCAACTGGGCGGAGCGAAGCGCGGCAGCCAGGCCTAGAAGCGCTGTCAGGCCAGAGGCGTTGTCGCAGACGCTGGGCGCAAAAAGGATGGAGTCCTGCTCCACAGGCGCGTGCATGGCCTCAGCGGGAAAAACGGTATCTAGATGTGCCGAGAGCAGAATGCAGGGCCGCGTGGCGGCGTCGGCGTGCGTTGGAGTATCGGCGAGAGCCGATGGACGCCAACCCAGCGCGTTGCCGCGGGCGTCGATGTGCACGCCTTGCAGGCCCAGCTCCAAAAAACGTTGGCAGAGCCACTCAGCACGAGCGCTTTCAGCAAAAGGCGGCGCGGCGATGGCGGCGATCTCACGCTGCCAACTGCGCAACTGCGGCTCTTGCAGGTGGAACCACTGGAAGGCGCGGTGCACGGCAGGCTGTGCGGCCCAATGGCCGATGGTTTGCGCCGCCGGGGGTAATGAGGTCTGCGGCATGGGGTAGCCCTAGCATCGCACGAAACGGGCGCGGTGCGCGAAAAAAGCAGGGCGGAACCGTGGAAAATTCCACAAAGGTACCGTGCAGGCGTGGGGGGGGCTCGATCCCACACTGGTTACGCGAAGGATGGGGCGGGCGCCCGGCAGAAAAAGCCTCAGTATCCGACGCGGAGCAGAAACAGGCCGGAGGCTGGCGCGGTGGGGCCTGCCTGAGAACGGTCGCGCGCAGCCAGAATGCCGGTCACGTCGCCGGGGGCCAAGCGTCCGCGTCCCACTTCGAGGAAGGTTCCCACCAAATTGCGAACCATGTGATGCAAAAAGCCATTGCCCCGAACGGTGTAACCAAGCAGAGGGAGCGGCTCTGGCGTGAGCGCGGCGTCTGCAGGGCTGCGCGTCCAGCCCGACTCGAAGATCGTGCGTATGTTGCCGGAGCGAAGCGGGCCATGGAGGGAGCCATCGGGGGCGGGCGCAGCGTTCAGGGCTGCATCGCGCGCAGAGCGGTCCGGGTCAGCGGCGGCAAAGGAGGTGAAGTCGTGCTCGCCCAGCACAAGTTGCGCAGCATGATGCATGGCGTCCACGTCCAGCGGCCACGGGCAAACATGAACGAAGCGCGCCAGAAACGGCGGGCAGATGGCTCCTGCCTGCGCGGAGAAGATGCGGTACTGATACGTTTTTTCCATCGCGCTGTGGCGGGCATGAAAGCCGGGCAGGACCGGCTCCGCGGCGAGCACACGGATGGCTGGGGGCAGCACACGGTTGAGCGCGCGCACCAGATTCTCTGCCGGGATGGGCGCTTGCAGGGCGAAGCTGGCCGTCTGGCCGAGAGCGTGAACTCCAGCATCGGTGCGGCCAGAGCCTTGCGGCAGCACTTGCTCTCCGGTAATGGAGGTGATGGCTGCGGAAAGAATGCCTTGGATGGTCAGCAGGCCGGGCTGGATTTGCCAGCCGTGGAAGTCCGTTCCGTCGTAGGCGAGGGTGAGCGTCCACTGCACGGGCGTGGCAGCGGCGAGGGAGGAACCAGATGTGGGAATGGTGGACATAACAAAGCAGGCGCGCAGCGGCCTGGAGCATGGCGCGCGGGATATACTCGCTATGTTCGACTATACGGGATGCAGATGGCCT
>DAHUZD010000096.1 GCA_027306745.1 Acidobacteriaceae bacterium | reverse complement strand
GCCTCGGCACGTATGGCGGCGATGTGGCGGCTGCCATTCCCGCGGGCAAAGGCACCTTCGACCTGATGGCCTGGGGAGCGGGGCAGTTCGGCAACTGGGGCGAGCAGAGCGATCGCGCCGGAGCCGTCGCGCTCGAAGGTGGCTATCAGTTCAAAAATGTGGCCAGCCAGCCCTGGCTGCGCGGCGGTTGGTGGTACAGCAGTGGCGACAACACGCCGACGGACTCCCAACACAGCACATTTTTCCAAGTGCTGCCGACGCCGCGTGTTTATGCGCGCTATCCCTTCTACAACCTGATGAACAGTAATGACTCGTTTGTGCAGATTATCGATCGCCCGGCCAAACGGTTGGAGGTGCGCGCCGATCTGCACTGGCTCAAACTCTCCTCTGGCAACGACCTGTGGTACCAGGGCGGCGGAGCTTTCGACAACAAGGTCTTCGGCTACGTGGGCCGACCCGGCAATGGCCTGACGAGCTTTTCCAGCCTGGGCGACATCAGCGCCGATTGGCAGGCGACGAAGACGCTGGCCTTGAATTTCTACTACGCCAACGTGCGCGGCAAGAGTGTGATCGGGGCCATCTATCCTGTCGATCGCAACTCGCAGTTTGGTTATGTGGAGATGGTCTACCACTGGGGCCTGCCGCAGGGCGCGGGCAAGTAGACAGCCGCTGAGCGTTGGTAGCTCACCAGCGAACCATGGGCGCGGTCCAGGGCGGGGGCATCTCTCCCGCCCGAGTCGCGCTGTCGCAACCCATAGATTCGACTCCGCTCCCAGCGCAGCACAGGCGCATTTCGTGCTCTGGGTCACGGCCGGTCTTGCTGAAATTCCGCATCCCCGTGCTATAGTGGACACAGAACCGGGTTCTTTCCGGTTTCTGCCGGGCTGAATAGCCCAGTCTTTTTTGTACCGGTATCTCCAAGAACACCACGCCGTGTTCGCCGGGTATTTCTTCTAGCAGTGCTCCACGACGAGCGAAAAACGCCAAGCGCGATCTTGCGCGCTCTGGCGGCGTTGTTTTTCTACGCAACGCAGTAGTCCCGCAGGGAGGTGCGTTTCATGCGCCACACTCCGCGGGCATCGCCATCGTCGAATGGGAGGCAATGCAGCATGGAGAAATTAGTCGTTATCGGCAACGGAATGGCCGGCATGGGCTGCGTGGAGCAGATCCTCAAGCATGCCAAACATTTTGAGATCACCGTCTTTGGAGACGAGACCCATGCGAACTACAATCGCATCCTGCTCTCGTCGGTGCTGGCCGGGGAAAAGCAATCCGACGACATCATCCTGAATGAGTTGAGCTGGTACCAGAGGCATGGCATTCGTCTGCGCCTGGGCGTACGCATCACGGGCATTGATCCGGTGCAGAAGACCGTGACCGGCAATGATGGTAGCGTCACTCCCTTCGACAAATTGATTTTGGCCACGGGCAGTAATCCGCTGATCCCGCCCATGGAAGGCACAAAGCGCGATGGCGTCTTTGTCTTTCGCACGCTGGACGAT
>DAHUZD010000091.1 GCA_027306745.1 Acidobacteriaceae bacterium | reverse complement strand
CGGGGTTCGAATCCCTGGGGGGCAGCCAAAAAAATCATCTTTGCAGCGCTGTACCCGGCGCAAATTTCCGCACAACAGAAAAAGATTGGCGCAGCCAGCAGGCTGTTCACGGGCAGAGCGTTTTGCGCGGGTTACCGCTGGTATTGCGCAGCGGTGACGTGCTCCATCCAATCGACCACTTTGCCATCGAGTTTTTCTTGAATGGCGATATGGGTCATCGCTGTGCTGGGTGTGGCTCCATGCCAGTGTTTTTCGCCCGGAGCGATCCAAACCACATCACCGGGGTGAATCTCTTCCACCGGGCCGCCTGCGCGCTGTACCCAGCCGCAGCCAGCGATGACGACGAGCGTCTGGCCCAGCGGATGCGTGTGCCACGCTGTGCGCGCGCCCGGCTCAAAGGTGACGCTGGCTGCTAACACGCGCGCCGGATCGGGCGCTTGTACCAGTGAATCGATGCGAACGCGTCCAGTGAACCATTCCGAGGGACCGGATGCGGAGGGTTGCGTGCCCACTCGTTGGATTTCCATATTTAAGACTCCTGGCTTGCGATGGCCTGTGCGGCCTGATGCAGCGCAGCGGTGCGTGCTGTGGCTTTGGCCAGGGGAAGGCCGATCAAGACCAGCGTGGGGGCGGGGCCGGGTTCGAGCGCGGCTAACGCATCCAATCGGCAGGCGCGCGTTTGTTGATCTGGCTGGCAGGCGCGCGAGACGGCGATGCAGGGCACCGTGCCGCTCAGGCCTTCGCGCAGCAGCTTATCCGCCAGGGTTTTGTAGCTGCGCCCCGGCATGTAGACGATCAGCGTGGCATCCTCTGGCAGCGGGCCGTGCCAGACGGTGGTGTCCTGCTCGTGGCTCGCGCTCTGTTCTTGAATGTGATGGGTGGCCTGTTGGCCGGTGACGAAGATGATTTTCGATGCAGAGCGTCGGTCGGTCAACGAGGCTTGCAGAGACGCAGCAGCGGCAAAACCAGCCGTGATGCCGGGAACGACCTCGAAGGGAACCTGAGCGGTGCGGAGCGCTTCGATGTCCTCTGCGGCGCGGCCAAAGACGAGCGGGTCGCCGCTCTTGAGGCGAACAACGCTGTGGCCGGCGCGCGCGGCGTCGATCATCAGCGCGTGAATTTCCGCCTGCGTGATGCGTTTTTGTCCGCAGCGTTTTTCGACGTTGGTTAGCTGTGCGCTGGGCGGAATGAGGTCAAGAATCGCCTGCGGCACCAGTCCGTCATGCAGCACGGCTCCGGCGCTTTCCAGAAGGCGCAGGGCGCGCAGCGTCAGCAGTTCCGGGTCGCCCGGACCCGCGCCCACCAGATACACCACGCCCTTGCGCGCCACGGTCATGCCTGCACCTCTCGCAGAAAAAATTGCCGCCGCGTTACTCCGCCGCCAAGGCCGGTGTTGCCGCGGCCACTTCTTTGCCTTCCAGTTGAGCGTGCAGCTCCGCATCGCTGTTGCGGGCAAAGTAGGCGCGCAGATTTTCACCAGGCTGACGCTGGCGCAGATAGCTGCGCAGCAGGCGCTCGATGGCATCGGGAATCTGCGTGGCCGGGCAGCGGTAGCCCAGCGTGCGCGCGATGCCGGCGTGCTCGCCCAGCGCGCCACCCAGGCAGAAGTAGTAGGCGTCGACCATCTTGCCTTCATGCTTGATCTTTTTACCGACGATGCCGATGTCGGCGATCCAGTGCTGGCCGCAACTGTTGGTGCAGCCGGTGACGTTGAGCTTCAACTGCTGGTCAAACTCTGGCAGACGGGTTTCCATTTCATCGGCCAGCCAGCGTGCAAAGCCCTTGGTTTCGGTAATGGCCAGCTTGCAATACTCCGTGCCGGTGCAGGCGATGATGCCGCGACGGAAAAAGCTGCCGTCCACGTGCAGGCCGATCTGCTGCAACTCGCGGGCCAGCTCTGCGGAGCGCGCTTTGGGAATATTGACGAAGATCAGGTTCTGCATGATGGTTGTGCGCAGGCTGCCGTTGCCGAAGCGCTCGGCCAACTCGGCTGCGGCCTCCAGCTGCTCGCCACTCAAGCGTCCACCGAGTACGGATGCGCCGACGTAGTGCAGGCCCTCCTGCTTTTGCGCGTGAATGCCGACGTGGTCGCGCAACACATCGTCGGGAACCTGTTCGGTGGAGCCGTCGGCGTAGTCGAGCCGATACGTCATGCGCGCGTGCAGTTCGTCGAGGAAGCGTGCAGCGTCCCAGCCCTCGCGTAGGAAGAGATACTTCATGCGGGCGCGGTCGCGGCTTTCGCGCAGCACTTGTTGATCATTGAAGAGTTGCGCGACGGCACGCATGGCGTCGAGCGCCTGATCCTGACGGATGAAGGCGTTTAGCTTGACGCCGAGATGTGGGGCAGTGGACAGACCGCCGCCGACGCGCAGCGCATAGCCAATCTCATTGCCGCGACGTACAGCCGTCAGGCCAATTTCGTTGATCTCAGGATACGAGCACCACTGCGGGCAGCCGGTGACGGAGATTTTGAACTTGCGTGGCAGGTTGTAAAAGTCAGGATTGCCGGATAGCAGGCGCGAGATGTCGAGCGCCAGGGGTGAGGCGTCGATGATCTCGTCCGCAGCCAAGCCGGCGAGCGGGCAGCCGGTCACGTTGCGCACCACGTCTCCACAGGCACCCTTGGAGGAGAGGCCGACGGTGCCGAGCGTGTCGATGATTTCTGGCAGTGATTGGATGGTGAGCCAGTGGTACTGAATGTTCTGGCGCACAGTGATGTCGGCCAGATTGCGTCCGTGTTGCTTGGCGATCTGCGCCAGTACGCGCGCCTGCGCGGATCTGACGATGCCATTGGGCAGGCCGACGCGCATCATGAAAAATTCAGTCGATTTGCCTTCGCCGCCCACGCCACCGGTGACGCCGAGGCCATCGCCCTGCGTGTAGATGCCCCACCAGCGGAAGTACGTGCTCCACTCCTCTGGAACGCTGGAGCGTCCCGCGCGGGCGAAGGCGCGGATTTCTTCCAGCGCCTGCCAAGGGTTCTTTTCGCGCTTCAGTCGCTCGGCCTTCTGGGCCTTGGTCTCTTTTACAGCCGGGGTTGTCGGTGCTTCACTCATCGGTCATCCTCGTATCATTGGCAGCGGAAGGCTGCTGCAAAACATTGGCCAGCAAAAAAGAAAACCCGCATCGGCATGTGTGCTGCGATGGGGTTGTTCGGGTGAACTGGCTTGTTGTTTCTTGAATCAGCGGCTCACACACAGGCCCGGCGCAGCATGGACTGGGGACACATGCAACACATCATCGCCATGGTGGAGCGGCTCTGCATGCCATTATGGTAGCGTTTGCGGGTAAGGCGCGTCAACCGAATTCTATGGCTGGCGCTGGATTTTGCGCACATAATTTGGCTGCAGAGAATCCAGACACTGGTGTGCCACATCGAAATAGCAGGGGACTGACAAATGCTGCATCGCCTGCCCACAATCTTCTTCGGCCATGGCAATCCCATGAATGCGTTGGAGCAGAACGCCTACACCGCGGCGTGGACTGCGCTGGGGCAGAGCTTCGCCAGGCCGAAGGCGATTCTGTCGATCTCTGCGCACTGGTTTGTGTCGGGCATGGGCGTCACCGTCAGCACGGCTCCCAGAACCATTCATGACTTTGGCGGTTTTCCGCAGGCGCTGTATCAGGTGCAATATCCCGCGCCGGGTGCGCCGTGGTTGGCCCGGCGCGTGCAGTCGCTGCTGGCGCCGCTGCCGGTGACGTTGGACGAAAGCTGGGGCCTCGATCATGGAACGTGGTCGGTGCTGCGCCACGTGTATCCGCAGGCGGATGTGCCTGTCGTGCAGCTCAGCATCGACGCGCGTCAACCCGCGGCCTTTCACTTCGATCTGGGCCAGCGGCTTGCACCGTTGCGGCAGGAGGGTGTGCTGATCGTTGGCAGCGGCAACCTGGTGCACAATCTGGGAGCCTACGCATGGGGCGCAGCGCAGCCGGAGCCCTACGATTGGGCGATGCGATTTGAGGCCGAGGCGCGCCAGCGCATGCAGGCCGGGGAGATGCCCTCGCTCATCCAATATGAGCGGCTGGGCGCGGATGCGCAGCTTTCGATTCCCACGCCCGACCACTATCTGCCGCTGCTGTACGTACTGGGCGCGCAGCAAAGTCAGGATGGTATCGCTTTTCCCGTGGAAGGTTTTGATGGCGGTTCTGTTTCCATGCTGGCTGTGCAGGTGGGGTAAAAAACGCTTGCAAGCCCGCCTCGACCTGCGTATAGTGAAAGGTGATCCGATGATCCGCCCCGCGCAAATGCGTTCCATGTGCTGCATGTCGCCCGACATGTGTATGTGCATGTGTGCCTGCGGCTGGCGCGGAGGAACGCTCTAAGAATCAACCAAGTTCCCGCAAACCACCCAGCCCACACACTGCCAACGGTATGTGGGTTTTTTCTTTGAACTGAAGAAAATTGCGAAGCGTGGAAACAGAAAGCAGCATCAGAACAGGAAGCACATTATGACAGCTACCGCACTGCAATCCGACACAACGCCCCAGCCCGTCACCGCTGCCGGAGCGCCGAAGATTTCCCAGCGCACGCTGAACCACCTGCAGGCGCTGGAGGCCGAGAGCATCCACATCTTCCGCGAGGCCGCCGCTGAGTTCGCCAACCCCGTGCTGCTCTACTCCATCGGCAAGGACTCCTCCGTGCTGGTGCGTCTGGCGCAGAAGGCTTTTCACCCCGGCAAGATTCCCTTTCCGTTTTTGCATGTGGACACCAGCTACAAATTTCCAGAGATGATCCAGTTCCGCGATGAGTACACGCGCGAACTAGGCGTCAAATTGCTGGTGAGCCAGAACCGCAAGGCGCTCGACGAAGGCGCGAACCCCTTCAAGCTGGGCACGCAGAACTGCTGCGGATTTTTGAAGACGCGCGCGCTGCTGGACGGCTTGGAAGCAGGCGGATTTGACGCAGCCTTTGGAGGCGCGCGGCGCGATGAGGAAAAATCTCGCGCCAAAGAACGCATCTACTCCTTCCGCGACAAAGCCGGGCAATGGGACCCGAAAAATCAGCGTCCGGAGTTGTGGAACATTTACAACTCGCGCCTGAACAAGGGCGAAAGCATCCGCATCTTTCCTCTGTCCAACTGGACCGAGTTGGACATTTGGCTCTATATCTACGCCGAGCAGATTCCGCTGGTGCCGCTTTACTTTGCGCAGGAGCGCGAGGTGATTGTGCGCGGCCAATCCATCATCTTGAAGTATGACGACACGCACATGCTGCCCGGCGAAAAGACGCAGCGTATGAAGTGCCGCATGCGTTCGCTCGGCTGCCAGCCCTGCTCTGGCGCCATTCGTTCTGAGGCGGACACGCTGCCAAAGATTATTGAGGAACTCATCGCCTTCCGTCGCTCTGAGCGCGAGAATCGCGTCATCGATCACGACGAGGACGGCTCCATGGAAGTGAAGAAGCGCGAGGGATATTTTTAATGGCGACCGTGACCGAAACCAAACCGGCAACGCAGGCTCCTGCAAAGTTCCAAGAGTTTTTGGACGAGCACTTGGAGCGCGAACTGCTGCGCTTCACCACGGCGGGCAGCGTGGACGACGGCAAGTCCACGCTGATCGGCCGCCTGCTGCATGACACCAAGGCCGTGTATGAGGATCAACTGGCCTCGATCAAAAAAAGCAAGGTGAACCGCGCCGCCGGGCCGATTGATTTTTCGCTGCTCACCGATGGCCTGCGCGCCGAGCGCGAGCAGGGCATCACCATCGATGTGGCTTATCGCTACTTCTCCACCTCCAAACGCAAGTTCATCATCGCCGACACGCCGGGCCACGAACAGTACACGCGCAACATGGCCACTGGCGCATCGACGGCGGACCTGGCCATTGTGTTGATCGATGGCAGCAAAGGTCTGTTGCCGCAGTCGCGCAGGCACACGTATATTGCCGCGCTGCTGGGTATTCCGCATGTGGTGGCAGCCATTAACAAGATGGACCTGGTGAACTACGACGAAGCTGCGTACAAAAGAATCAGCGCAGACTTTATTGAACTGGCTGAAAAGCTGGGCGTCAAAAATGCACAGATCATTCCGCTGAGCGCACTGGAAGGCGACAATGTGGTCGCGCCCAGTGCGAAGATGCCGTGGTACAAGGGGCCAACACTGTTGGAGTATCTGGAGACCGCGCCGCTGACGCATCGCCAGGCCTCGACCGAGCCACTGCGCTTTCCTGTGCAGCTTGTCGTGCGCCCTGATGCCAACTTCCGCGGCTTTGCCGGACAGGCGGCCAGCGGTGTTTTACGCGTGGGCGATGCGGTGCTGGCGTTGCCTTCGCATCGCAGCACGCACATTGAATCCATTGTGACCTATGACGGCTCGCTGCAAGAGGCCGAAGCTGGTCAGCCGGTCACCGTGACGCTGCGCGATGAGATTGATCTGAGCCGCGGCGAAATGCTGGTTGCTCCCAACGATCCGCCGAAGGTCTCGCGCAACTTTAGCGCCAAGGTGGTCTGGCTGCACGCCGATCCGCTTCAGCCCGGACGCACCTATCTGGCCAAACACACCTCGCGGCTGGTGCGCGTGCGCGCTACCGCCATCCACTACCGCGTGGACATGCACACGCTGGAGCAGTTGCCCGCCGCGCAACTGGAGATGAACGACATCGCGTCGGTGAACTTCGTCGCCAACCAGCCAATCTTTTTTGACAGCTACGCCACCAATCGCACCTTGGGCAGCATGATTTTGATCGACGCGGTCACGCACGCTACCGTGGGCGCGGTGATGCTGGACCGCGATCTGGGCACACCCTCCGTGGAAGTGGTGGTTGCGCCCACATCACAGGTGCATCCGTTGATTTTGGCTCGCTCGGCCAAAACCGCGCGCAGCATTGTGCAGATTTTGCAGTCACGCAATGTGCCGCATGTGCTCTTGGACGATCCGTACATTCCGGCATGCAGCCTGGCCTGCGCCACGCGCGTGGCGCAATTGGAGGGGCTGGCCGCGGTCTACTCTGGCGAAGCGCCCACCAAGGAATTGGTGCAGCAGATTGAGCAGTTTCTGCCGCAGGCGCGCTGGATTCAAGTGCCGGATGGCCCGCTGGATGAGGCCGTGTTTATTCAGCGGCTGGATCAGGTGCTGCACTGGGAAGGCAGCGAGGAGAAGCTATGATTACGCTCGACACACGCGCGGAACTCGAGCCGCTCTCTGCAGAAGATTTCGTTGCCGCCGCATTGGCCGACCCCGCCGACGGCGTGGCCTGCCTGACCAGCAGCCTGCAAGTTGAGGACATGGTGGTGCTGCACTTGCTGCGCCAGCACCGACCCGAGCTGCCGATCATTTTTCTCGACACGGGCTACCACTTCGCGGAGACTTACGCTTACCGCGACAAGATTGTGCGCGATTGGAATTTGCGCTTCGTGAATGTGCAACCGGAGCTGACCGTCGCCCAGCACGAGGCGAAGAACGGCTTGCAATATCTGGTCGATCCAACGGCCTGCTGCGGCTCGCGCAAAGTGGGGCCGCTGCTGCGTTCGCTCGAACCCTACGATCTTTGGTTCACCGGCCTGCGCCGGGAGCAGTCGCCTACACGCGCCAATTTGAAGAAGGTTGAAGAGCACCATTTGCCCAATGGCAAGCGGCTTTGGAAGTTGAGTCCGCTGGCGGATTGGACCTGGGAGCAGGTTTGGGAGTACACGCGCGCGCACAACATTCCCCACCTGCCACTGTACGACCAGGGCTATACCAGCATCGGCTGCGAACCGTGCACGCAACGCTCCGACGACCCGGCCAACGCCCGCGCCGGACGCTGGGGCGGCAAAAAATTGGAGTGCGGCATTCACACGTTTGACGAGGCGAAGTAGTCGCACTTCGACCTGGTCTTCCGAGCGAGCGGAGCGAGTCGAGGCATGCAGCTCAAATCCATGCGGAGTCATTCTGAACGGAATCCGCGAATGCGGACGCCGACTGCACAGTGTCATTCTGAGGAGCGTAGCGACGAAGAATCCAGAGGGTGCTGGCTGGGTCGATGCAGCGGGGATCGTCTGGATTCTTCGCTGCGCTCAGAATGACTCGTCGCTTGGCAAAAAGGATCGCACCATAAGCATCCCATCCCTCCAGCGAAAAGTAAGCGCGAGCGAGTTGGGGAATCTTCAGCCATTCCCAAAAAGCGCCGCATGCGCTACGAAATCCCTTCAGTGCGCATTCCAACCGTGCGAACAACTGTGGTACCGTTAGGAGTTTCGCAAGGGGAGGGACGCATGGCGCAACTTCCACCGGACGGAGCAGCAGAAGGTGCGGAGTTCTTCGCGGACACGCCGGAGCAGCAGCAGATGCGACGCGCCATCCGCGAGTTTGCCGCGCGCGAGATCACGCCCTACGCCGCGCGCTGGGATGAGTTCAGTGAATTTCCGCTGGAAGCCGTGCGGCAGTTGGGACGCATGGGACTGCTTGGTGTACTGATTCCGCCGGAGTATGGTGGCGCAGGCCTGAGCTATGTCGACTACATGCTGGCCGTCGAGGAACTCTCCCGCGCCGACGGTTCCATCGGCATCATCGTGGCCTCACACAATTCTCTTTGCACCAACCACATTTATATGGCGGGCACGGAAGCGCAACGGCAACGATATGTGCGCAAGCTGGCCAGCGGCGAGTGGCTGGGTGCCTGGGCGCTGACCGAACCCGGTTCCGGCTCTGACGCAGCCAGTGCGCGCACCACGGCGGTGCGACGCGGCGACCAGTGGATTTTGAATGGCAACAAAACCTTCATCACCAATGGCCACTATGCGGACGCTGTGCTGGTCATCGCAGTCACCGACAAATCCAAAGGCGTGCATGGCATGTCGGCCTTCGTCGTGGAAAAAGGCACGCCGGGCTTTCGTCCCGGCAAAAAAGAAAACAAGCTGGGCCTGCGCGCCAGTGACACCTCCGAGTTGATCTTTGAAGATTGCGCCGTGCCTGCGGAAAATCTGGTGGGCCGCGAGGGCGAGGCGTTTGTCGATGCGATGAAGGTGCTTGACGGTGGACGCATCTCGATCGCCGCGCTGGCGCTGGGCATTGCGCAGGCTGCGCTGGAGGCCAGCGTGCACTATGCCAAGGAGCGCAAACAATTTGGCAAAGCCATTGGCGAGTTTCAAGGCATTC
>DAHUZD010000045.1 GCA_027306745.1 Acidobacteriaceae bacterium | reverse complement strand
CCGCGGAACTGAAAAGCATTTACCGGCTGGCCAGCATGACGCAGGTGTTGACCATTCCTCCTGACCCGGCTGGCAAGCATGTTGCTTCCAGAATGATTCTGAATGCGCTGGTTGGGCTTTTATACTTGCTGCCGTGCTTCTTGCAGGCATGGGTCCTGTGTCTGGATTGGTCGACGCTCCCCATCGGCAAAGAGGTCAATCACTCGCTCGTCCCATGGGAGTTTCGTCTCGGTTGCACGCTCTGTCTTTGCATCGTCGGCCTGACCTGGGCATGCGTCAGTTGCTCAATCCAGACCGATCGGCACTGGCGCAAGGCTCGTACAGATTTGGATCCGGCCAGCCCCGGTTGTGCAGGCTTCGCATTTTAGGCTGGGCTTTTCGATCGGCAGCGTATGCAACAGTTAAAATCAAAGCAGTATGTCCTCACCTGCCCAAGCCTCCTCTAGTCCGTCGCAGCCATCGGCTTCCAGCGAAAATGCCGCGCAGGAACTTCGCTACAACCCTGCGGAAATTGAGCCGCGTTGGCAGGCGACCTGGGCCGCGCAGCCGGAGCTGTACGCCGCCGAACCGCCTACTTGCGGCAAGCCCAAGTATTACGTGTTGGAGATGCTGCCGTATCCATCGGGCAAGCTGCACATGGGGCATGTGCGCAATTACTCCATTGGCGACGCGCTGGCGCGCCATATGTGGATGCGGGGCTACAACGTGCTCCACCCGATGGGCTGGGATGCCTTTGGTTTGCCCGCGGAAAACGCCGCGCTGAAGAACAATACACCTCCGCGGGAGTGGACGCTGGCCAACATCGCCGCCATGCGCGTGCAAATGCAGCGCGTCGGCTTCAGCTATGACTGGCGGCGCGAGGTGACCACCTGCCTGCCGGAATACTACCGCTGGAACCAATGGTTCTTTTTGCAGATGTACAAGCGCGGCCTGGTCTACCGTAAGCAGAGCAAGGTGAACTGGTGCCCGGAGTGCGCCACGGTATTGGCCAACGAGCAGGTGGTGGATGGCTGCTGCTGGCGGCACGAGGAAACTCCCGTCGAGCAGCGCAACCTGGAGCAGTGGTTTGCGCGCACCACCGCCTACGCCGATGCATTGCAGAGCGACCTGGAGCAACTCGACGGCTGGCCGGAAAAGGTGCGCACCATGCAGCGCAACTGGATTGGACGCAGCGAAGGCGCTCTGGTGGACTTTGAAATACTGCCCCGGGAAAAACAGACGGATGCCGATGCTCCGGTTGAACTGCGCCTCACCGAGCGCTTGCTGGAGTCATCGCCGGGAAAGGTTACTGTTTTCACCACGCGCATTGATACGATCTACGGAGCGACCTCACTGCAACTGGCGCCGGAACATCCGATGACAGCGCAGTTGGCCGCCGAGGATCCGGCGCTGGCGCGTGCCGTGCAGGCGATGTTGGAGCAACAAAAATCCGCACGCGAAAAAGATGCCCTGGGAGCGCTGGACAAGCAGGGAGTCTTTACCGGCAGCTACGCAAAAAATCCATTCAACGAAGAAAGCGTGCCGGTGTGGGTGGCCAACTATGTGCTGATGGACTACGGCACGGGCGCGATCATGTCCGTCCCCGCACATGACGAGCGCGACTATGAATTCGCGCAAAAGTACAAGCTTGATGTCAAAGTCGTCGTTTTGCCGCGACGCGCCAATGCCAGTGCTGAAGCAGGCACAGCTCAGGATGAGCCACTGCTGCCGTACATCGAAGAGGAAAGTTTACTCATCAATTCTGGCACATTCAGCGGCATGGGCTGCGCCGAGGCGCAGCAGGCCATGGCCGCTCACGCGCAGAAGCAGGGCTTCGGTCAGCCCAAAGTCACCTTCCGGCTGAAGGATTGGGGCATCAGTCGCCAGCGCTATTGGGGCACGCCGATTCCCATGCTCTACTGCGAAAAAGACGGCATCGTGCCCGTGCCGGAGGAGCAGTTGCCAGTCCTGCTGCCAGAACAGATTGCCATTACGCAGCAAGGTGGCTCCCCGCTCGGCCGCGTGCCGGAGTTTGTGAATGCGACCTGCCCCAAATGCGGTGGCGCGGTGCAGCGTGAGACGGACACGATGGACACGTTCGTGGATTCGTCGTGGTACTTCTATCGCTACACCGATGCGCAAAACGCCAAGGCGCCATTTGACCCCGCTGCCGCGGCCTATTGGTTTGGCAAGCAGGGCATCGACCAATATATTGGCGGTGTCGAGCACGCGATTCTGCATCTCATCTACTCCCGTTTCTGGACGAAGATGATGCGCGACCTAGGCTTGGTGCAAAATACCGAGCCAGCGCACCGGCTCTTTACGCAGGGCATGGTCATCAAGAACGGCGCGAAGATGTCCAAGTCCAAGGGCAACGTGGTTTCGCCCGACGACATGATCGCGCGCTATGGAGCCGACGCCACGCGCATGTACGCGCTCTTTGCCGCGCCGCCGGATCGGGATTTGGATTGGCAGGAAGATGGCGTGGCCGGCATCAGCCGCTTTCTGGCGAAGGTCTACCGCTTTGCCACGCAGCACAATGCGCGCGCCATTGCCGGACGCGGACAGGCCGCAACTGCTGGTGCGCCAGTAGAGCGCAAGCTGCTACGCAAACTGCACCAGACCATCGCGCGCATCACCCAGGACTTTGCCGGGCGCTGGCACTTCAACACCTGCATTGCCGCGATCATGGAGTTGGTCAATGATCTGACCGCTGCGGAGGCGGAGATAGCCGCCGGCGCGGTGACGGATGCCGTGCTTTACACTCTGCTGCGCAATCTGGTGCTCTTGCTCAATCCATTCGCGCCGTATTTGGCAGCGGAGTTGTGGACACAATTGGGCGAGA
>DAHUZD010000004.1 GCA_027306745.1 Acidobacteriaceae bacterium | reverse complement strand
TGGGTTTCATCGCGCAGTCTCCAAGGCTTCCACTGCGTTGCGCGCCTGCAGCACGGCCTCCAACACCCCCAGCGTGCGTTCAAACGCTCCCGTCTGCTGCTCAAAGACGGTGTAGGCGCGCTGACCCATCGCCGCGGCCTCTGCACTGGTCAACAGCCGGTGGAGCGTCGCATGCAACTCCTGCGGTGAAGTCACGGCAATGGCGTCTTCCATCAGCAGTGCGCTCATGATGCCGCGAAAATTCTGCGTGTGCGTTCCAGTTAAAATCGGCACGCCAAACTGTGCCGGCTCCAGAGGGTTGTGTCCGCCCGAAGGAACCAGGCTGCCGCCGACAAACGCCACTGAAGCCAACGCATATACCCCGGCCAGTTCGCCAATCGAGTCCAACAGAACCACACTACCCGGGGCGATGTGCGCTGGAGTATGTGCCCACAGCGTGCGCCGTACCCACGGCAAGCCGCGTTGGGTCAGCAACGCCGCCACCGCGGCAAATCGCTCCGGATGCCGCGGAGCGAGAATCAGCACCAGCTCTGGCACCGCCTGCAACTCGCGCGTAAACGCATCGAGCAGCATCGCTTCTTCCTTGTCCAGAGTGCTGCCGGCTACGATCACTTTGGCCCCGGCGGGCAGGGCTGCGCGCAATGCCTTGGGCAGAGCGCTGTCACGCGGCACGCGCACGTCATACTTCAAATTGCCGCTGACTGTGATGCAATCCTTGCGCACACCGATCTCCGCAAAGCGCTGCGCATCCTCCTGGCTCTGCGCCAGCACATGCTTCAACGATTGCACAAACGGCTGCCACAAGCGATGCAGTGCGCGATAACGCGGCAGAGATCGGTCCGAGATTCTTCCATTGACAATGACGATCTCCACGCCGGCCTGTCGGCTTTCATGTAGCAGGCGCGGCCACAACTCTGTCTCAGCCAGCACCAGCATCACCGGCTGCAAGGCACGCAGATACCGCCGCACCATCCAGGCAAAGTCCAACGGAAAATAAAAGACGCGCTCCGGCCCAAAGCGAGCACGCGCCAACCGTTGACTGGTGCGAGTGGTGGTGGAAACAACGATGGCCAAATCTGGATGCAGTTGCTGCAAACTCTGCGCCACGCCACTGACGGCGATCAGTTCTCCCACGGATACCGCGTGGATCCAAACCGTTCTGCGCCCACGCACAGCACTGGTCAGGCGCTCTGGCACCTGCCCCAGTCGCTCGCTTAGCCCCTCGCGGTACTTTCCATAGAAGAGCATGTGCAGCAACCAGTACGGCGCGGTGATCCACAGCGCGAGTAGCAGGCCGAAACTATAAAGCAGCATTCCCATAGCGCAACACACGGCGCAGGCCGTTGGCAACCCGTCGGCTTTACGCTGGCTCTCCGCGAAGATGATAATGCGATATGGTCTCAAATCCAAATGCAGCTCCAAAAATCACCGTGCTCGGCGCTGGCTTGGCCGGGCCTGAGGCCGCTCTGCAGGCCGCTCGACGCGGCTGCATGGTCGATCTGTATGAGATGCGTCCACACCGCTCCACAGAGGCGCACCAGACCGCGGACTTCGCCGAACTGGTCTGTTCCAACTCCCTCAAGTCAGAAAGCGAAAACACGGCGCCTTGGCTGTTGAAGCAGGAAATGCGCCGGGCAGGTTCCTTTTTGCTCTCTGCCGCAGACGCCAGCGCCGTGCCCGCTGGCCACGCCCTGGCTGTCGATCGCACAGAGTTTTCCCGCCGTGTGGCGGCGGCCATTGCC
>DAHUZD010000029.1 GCA_027306745.1 Acidobacteriaceae bacterium | reverse complement strand
CGCTTGCCTTCCAGCAGATTGCGCACCGGGTTCAGCTTCAGCTTGACGCCGAAGTCGCGCACGCGCTGCTCTGGCTCAATAAACGTGCGGCCTACGTAGTGATTACGGATGAGGCCGAAGCGGAAGGGGATGTCGCTTTCCGCAGCGTAGCCGATGGCCGCCGTGACGCCGGAGTCGGGCACGGGCACGACCAGGTCGGCAGGCACGCCGGATTCGCGCGCAAGCTGGCGGCCCATCTCCTCGCGGCTCTCCTGCACCCAGCGGCCAAAGATGCGGCTGTCCGGTCGCGCGAAGTACACATGCTCAAAGACGCAACTGGCCTGTTCCACGCCGCTGGCGTATTGGCGACTACTGACACCTTCGCTGGAAACCATGACTAACTCGCCGGGACGCACATCGCGTTCATAGGTGGCGCGCAGCAGATCAAAGGCGCAGGTCTCGCTGGCGAAGACGACGGTTTCGCTGCCATCCTCATTGCGCATGCGGCCCATGGAGAGCGGGCGAAAGCCATGTGGGTCGCGCGCTGCAAAGATGCGGTCGCGCGTCATCATCACAATGGAGAACGCGCCTTCAACCTGGCGCAGGGAGTCGGCTATGGCGTCGATCAGCGTCGGTTCTTGGGAGTGCGCGATCAACTGCACAATGATTTCCGAATCGCTGGTGGTCTGGAAGATGGCGCCTTCGCGCTCAAGGCGCGTGCGCGTGCCGCCCAGGTTCACCAGATTACCATTGTGCGCGATGGCGATGAGGCCCTTGGTGGACTCGACGCGAATCGGCTGCGCGTTCAGCAGCGCGGAGTCGCCCGTGGTGGAGTAGCGCGTGTGTCCGATGGCCAAAGGGCCGGGCAGCTTGTCGAGCACATCATCGGTAAAGATTTCTGCGACGAGGCCCATGCCCTTGATGTTCCAGAGATTTTCAGAGTCGGCGCTGGCGATGCCGGCAGACTCCTGCCCGCGGTGTTGCAAGGCGTAGAGGCCCAGATACACCTGACGCGCCGCATCGGGGTGGTTGTAAATAGCGACCACGCCGCACTCTTCGCGCAGCTTGTCGAAGGGAACATCCTCATCGGGCCAGGCCTGCAACTGGGGATCAGTCATGCCTGTGCACCTTCGTGTTGCAGCATTTCTTCCAGGCTCTTCGACCATACAGGGGCCAGCTCCGCGATGGTGGTGTTGAGCAGGATGCGCTGGCCTGCGCGGATGAGAAGCGTCCCGTTGCTGACGGTACCGCGTGCTGCGATATGCAAGCCATGCTGCGCGGCCATTGCCTCCACGCGCTGCACGGCATCCTGCGCACAGGTGGCCACGATGCGGCTGGCGGCTTCGTCAAAGAGTGCGAGTGCGTCGCCTGCGGTTGCATCGGGCAGTGTGATCTCCGCGCCCATGCCGTTGGCAAAGCCGCCCTCGGCCAGCGTAACGGCCAGACCGCCATCGGATATGTCGCGCGCAGAACGCAGCAGGCGCGCCTGCGCCAACGCTGCGAGGGCGCGGTGCAGATTGGCTTCCGTCTGCAAGTCCAGCGCCGGAGGCTGACCCCAAAGCGCGTGCAAAATCTTCTGCGCATATTCGCTGGAGCCAAAGCGTGTGAGCGTATCACTGGGCGTGGCCTGTATCTTCGGGGCCAGCACCAGCACGGCATCGCCAGCCTGCTGAAAGTCCGCAGCGATCGCGGTGCTCACGTCTTCCAAAATGCCCACGATGCCGACGATTGGCGTGGGATAAATTGCCTCGCCCATGGTTTCGTTGTAGAGCGAGACGTTGCCGCCGGTGATGGGAGTACCCAGCGCCGTGCAGGCCGCGGCGATGCCGTCAATGGCCGTCGACAGCTGGGCCATAATCTCCGGCTTTTCTGGATTGCCAAAATTCAGGCAATTGGTCGCAGCCACGGGTGTTGCGCCGGTGCAGGCCACCTTGCGCGCCGCCTCGGCCACAGCATGCGCCGCGCCGAGTTGTGGATCGAGATAGCACCAGCGTCCATTGCCATCCAAGGCCATGGCCAGCGCGCGGTTTGTGCCCTTGATGCGCATCAGGCCAGCTTCATTGCCTGGGCCTTGCACGGTGTTGGTCTGCACCATGCTGTCGTACTGTTCGTGCACCCAGCGCTTGCTGCAAATGTTGGAAGAAGCCAGCAGCGCGCGCAGATCGGTCAGATTTTTTTCAACTGCCTGCTGCGCGGCCAATGCCTGCGCCACTGTTGCTGCGGGCTGCGCGGGCACAGTAGCCTTCCACTCCCCGACGGGCCGGTGGTAGCGCGGCGCATCGTCGGTGAGCGAGACGTTGGGAATATCGGCCATCAGCTTGCCGTGGTGTTCGATGCGCAGGCGCGGCTCGGCGATGACGCTGCCGACGATGACCGCATCCAGTCCCCACTTGGCAAAGACGCGCAGCACTTCGTCGGCGCGGCTTTTTTCTGCCACCAGCAGCATGCGCTCCTGGGATTCGGAGAGCATCATTTCGTAGGCGGTCATGTGCGCTTCCCGTTGCGGAATCTGGTCAAGATTCATCGCCAGGCCCACGCCGCCGCGCGCGCCCATCTCACAACTGGAGGAGGTCAACCCGGCTGCGCCCATGTCTTGAATGCCGACGATTGCGCCCGTGCGCATCGCCTCCAAACAGGCTTCGAGCAGCAGCTTTTCCATGAACGGATCGCCGACCTGCACGTTGGGCCGCTTCTGCTCTGAGCCTTCGTTGAACTCTTCGCTGGCCATGGTCGCGCCGTGGATGCCGTCCCGGCCTGTTTTTGCGCCCACGTAAATGACGGGATTGCCAATGCCCGTGGCCTTGCCGTAAAAAATCTCATCCTGGCGCATCAGGCCCAGCGCAAAGGCATTCACCAGCGGATTGCCGCTGTAACACGGCTCAAATCGCGTTTCTCCGCCCAGGTTGGGCACGCCAAAGCAATTGCCATAGCTGGCAATTCCGCTCACCACACCTTCAAGCAGCGTGTGATTTTTGTGCACCACTGGGGCAGGCAATTCTTTGCGCGTGGCGGCCTCGGCATCGATCGGGCCGAAGCGCAGCGAGTCCATCACCGCCAGCGGGCGCGCGCCCATGGTGAAGATGTCGCGCAGTATGCCGCCGACGCCCGTGGCCGCGCCCTGGAACGGCTCGATGTAGGAGGGATGGTTGTGCGATTCGATCTTGAAGGCGCAGACCCAGCCGTCGCCCACGTCGATGATGCCTGCATTTTCGCCCGGCCCCTGCACCACGCGAGCGCTTTCTGTGGGCAGGCGCTTCAGATGCACACGCGAGGATTTATAGGAGCAGTGCTCGCTCCACATCACGCTGTAGATGCCGAGTTCGGTCAGGCTGGGCGTGCGGCCCAGAGCGCGCAGAATGCGCTCATATTCGTCGCGGGTGATGCTGTGTTGCCGCAGCAGCTCCGGCGTAATCGTTGCCGGTTCGGGGGTCGCAGAAGTGAGGGTCGCATTCATGCTGGGAATCTTTATTGTTGCACGCCGAGGGCTTGTCTGTGGATAGCAGAACGGGGTGCAGGGGGGTGGTGGGGCATACGCGCGCGCGCTGGCACATCTGATACACTAAGCGAGCGCGTGGCAGACAGATTCCAGGCCCCTGTTGCTTCTGCGTGTTCCGCTGGATCCATCCAAAAACCGCAGCAACAAGTTCGGGGAGTGGCTCAGCCTGGTAGAGCACCTGGTTCGGGACCAGGGGGTCGGAGGTTCAAATCCTCTCTCCCCGACCATTTCTGCGTTGTCCGCTGACAGCCCATCCAATCTACTTGAAGCGTGTCGTGACCACCGCCGCCGACCAGGATGGCTGCCATCCATCCATGGGTCTGGGCCGCGGAGTTCCGTTTGGTGGAACTTCTTGCGGAATCGTCATTGGCGGCGAGGGCTGCGGCTTGATCTGCAAATAGTGGTGGTGGCCATACTTCCAGTTGTCGGGAATTTGCCACGGTCCGGCAAGTTTTCCCGGCAGACGGGTGTTGGCGCTGGGTCCCCGGTGGCCCAGTGCGGCCTCGTAGTAGGGATGGCCCCCATCCACAATGCCTTCCGCCAGGTTGCCGATGGGGAAGGCCATGGCGAGAACGTCATCCCCGGTTGAAGCTAGAATCGTGATTTTTTTAATCTTCTTGGTCGCGGCTTTGTATTCGTTGACAAGGCAGTCGTTGTTGATGGCCCCTGCCATCAACGCCATCTGCCGGACAGGTGTGCGCATTTGGGAGGCGGCCTGCAAGACCAGCCGAGTTCCCAAACTGTGCGAGACGAGCGAGATGCTGGCCGCCGCACCCAGTGATTGGTCTACGAATGCAGCCACGCGATTGCCTGCATCCATGGCGTGCCTGCCCTCACCGGGGTAGCAGAGCGCACCCATCCACGACGAATCCCCCGGCCAAAGAATGCCCATGAAAAGATACGTGGCATCCAACTGCAGCAGACTCTTCCAATTGCCCAGCGAACGGACGCCATCGGCGCGATTTACGTTGAATCCATG
>DAHUZD010000012.1 GCA_027306745.1 Acidobacteriaceae bacterium | reverse complement strand
ATAATCCACCGCCCACTGCAGTGCCTGCATGCCGCCAATCGATGGCCCGATGACCGCGCGCAGACGGTGAATGCCTAGATGATCCATCAACTGCGCCTGCCCGCGCACGATGTCGCGGATGCTGACCACAGGAAAATCCGGGCCGTAAGGCGCGCCGGTTTCCGGATTCGTTGAGGTTGGCCCAGTCGAGCCATAGCAGGAGCCGAGTGCGTTGACACCGAGAATGCAATGCGTCTTCGGGTTCAGCGGATGGCCGTCCATAAACATCTCGCTCCACCAGTCGGCCACTCGCGCAGAGCCGCTCAGTCCATGGCAGAGCAACACAGCGTTGTCGCGCGCGGCGTTCAGGTGGCCATATTGCACGTAGCGCAGCGAAGCCTGCGGCAAGGATGCCCCGGATTCAAGCGCAAACGGCGCTCCGCCGTTCAGCAGAAAATCTGCTTCAACGTCGGGCTGGAGCGCCGATGGAGTGGGTTTTGCCATGACCATCCTTTATGCGTGTACGGCTTCCTTCTTGCGGCCAGCTCCCACTTGCGCAAAGGCCTGATTCAGATCGGCGAGAATGTCGTCGATATCCTCAATGCCCACAGAGAGCCGGATCAGGTTCGGCGTCACGCCGGTTGAGTTCTGCTCTTCGCCGCTCAACTGCTGGTGCGTCGTCGACGCCGGATGAATCACCAGCGACTTGGCGTCGCCAATATTGGCCAGCAGGCTGAAGAGCTGGAGTGAGTCTATGAACTGCTTGCCCGCTTCATATCCGCCGCGAATGCCAAAGGTGACGATCGCGCCCTGGCCCTTGGGCCAATACTTTTTGGCGCGCGCGTGATACTTGCTGCTGGCCAGGCCGGGATAGTTCACCCACTCCACCGCCGGATGTTTCTCCAATGCCTGCGCGACGGCTAATGCGTTCTCCGCGTGGCGCTGCACGCGCAGGTGCACGGTCTCAATGCCTTGCAGAATCAGAAACGCATTGAACGGCGACAGGCACGCGCCGGTATCACGCAGCCCTTGCAAGCGTGCCTTCAAGATGAAGGCGAGGTTGCCAAAGGTCTTCGAATACAGCAGCCCGTGGTAGGAAGGATCGGGGTTGACGAAGTCTGGGAAGCGGCCCGAAGCGGCCCAGTCAAACTTGCCGCCATCGACGATGACGCCAGCGATGCTGTTGCCGTGTCCGCCGAGAAACTTGGTGGCCGAGTGGATCACGATGTCCGCGCCATGGTCCAGTGGACGACAGAGAATGGGCGAGGGGATGGTGTTGTCCACAATCAGCGGCACCTTGTGCTCATGCGCAATCGCGGCCAGTTTTTCAATGTCCACCACGTCCAACTTGGGGTTGCCCAGTGACTCGGTGTAGACGGCCTTGGTGCGTGCGTTGATGGCCTTGCGCAGTCCCTCAAAATCATCGGCATCTACAAAGCGCACCGTGATGCCCAGCTTCGGCAGCGTGTAGTGGAACAGATTGTAGGTGCCGCCGTAGAGTGAAGTGGTGGAAACGATTTCGTCGCCAGAGTTGGCGATGGTCAAAATCGCCAGCGTTTCTGCGGCCTGGCCAGAGGCCGTCGCCAGAGCGGCCACGCCGCCTTCCAGAGCGGCCACGCGCTTTTCCAGCACGTCGGTCGTTGGATTCATCAAGCGCGTATAGATGTTGCCAAACTGTTGCAAGCCAAAAAGCGAGGCCGCGTGATCGGCATTGTCAATGGTGTAGGACGTGGTCTGGTAAATGGGCACGGCCCGCGACTTGGTCACGGGGTCTGCGGTCTGGCCGGCGTGGACGGCCAGCGTGGCGGGGCGGTGCTGCGGTGCTTCAGGTTGCGACATGGAGTTCTCCTGCGTTCTATGAAATGATTCTGTCCCAGATTTTTTCGGGCAAAACAAAACCCACGCTCATTGGGTGGAGCCGTGGGTCGCTTGCTGCTCTGCTGCTTTGTCTTTTACGCCAGTCTCAAGCCCAGAGTAAGCCGCCCACGGATGCACATTTGCATCCGCATCGACATCGACATGAGCTGGACAGTCTGCTTCATAACCTGCCCATACTCTACAGGAAGGCATTTTGCCCGTCAAGACGGGATTTTCACTGGATTTTTATGGGACCCGACGCGCCATTTCCGCCCTGGCTCCGTCTAATGAGAACAGCGCCCTGCAAGCGATGGGATTATTCTGGAGCCGTAGCGGTTTTGCCCGTACGAAGCGGATGCCCCGGCACCCTTGAACAGGAATGGAGTTGACGATGCGAGCAGCGAGCCGTTTGCGTGCGGCCTTGGAACGGGAAAAATTTCTAGTGGCACCCGGTGCCTATGACTGCCTGACAGCCAAGGCGGTTGAACGTGCGGGCTACTCCGCCATTTACATGACAGGCATGGGCACTTCGGTCAGCCGTCTGGGACTGCCTGACTACGGCCTGGCCACCATGTCGGAGATGGTTGCCAACGCCTCGGCCATGGCTGCCGCTGTGGAGATTCCCATTATCGCCGATGCTGATACCGGCTATGGTAATGAGCTGAATATGGCCCGCACCGTGCGCGAGTACGAGCGCCACGGCGTCGCCGGCATTCATGTTGAAGACCAGGTCTTTCCCAAAAAATGCGGTCACCTCGATCAAAAACAGGTTATTCCGCAAGAGGCATTCATCAGCAAAATTCGCACCGCGGTGGACGCACGCCAAAGCGAGGACTTCGTTATCATCGCACGCACGGATGCCAACGGTGTCCTCAGCTTTCAGGCAGCGCTGGACCGCGCCAACGCCGCGCTGGAGGCGGGTGCCACCATGGCGCTGGTGGAAGCTCCTACATCCGTGGAGCAGTTGCGCGCCGTGCCGCAGCAAGTGAGCGGACCCTGCGTGTTGAACGTGCTGGTCGGCGGCAAAAGCCCGCTGCTGTCACTGGATCAAATTGCGGAGATGGGCTACCGCGCCGTGCTGCTCTCTGACCTGCTGCTGGGAACGCTGATGGCCCGCTGTGATGAGGTGCTCGCCCATGTGCGCGCCTCACATGAGCCGCTGGGTTTTCCCAATGCGCTCAGCCCCAAGGCCATCTTTCAGCGCTTCGGCGCAGAGCACTGGGACCGGCTGCGCAATGAAGCTACGGAGTCTGTGGTGAAATAGGTTCGCTCTGGAAATGTTGAGTGGGCGGAGTTTCATGCACCCTCGCCCGGGAAGTGCTTCATTCCGGGCGAGCGCGTAGCGCAAATCGAGATTTCTGCGGGGATTACATCACTTCGTCGGGGCGGGGTGTCTCTTGCAGTTCCAACAAGCCGCCGAAGAATGTGAAGACGATCAACTGGCAGGTGATTGCGCCGCACATATCCAGCAGCACGTCGAAGGGCGAGCCGGTGCGTTGCGGCAAAAAGCTCTGGTGAAATTCATCCAGGCCAGAGAGCACCAGCGTTGAGAGCAGCGCTACGGCAGCCGCGCGCAGGGTTGCGGTTAAGGCGGAGTAGGTGCGGTTCAGGCGGAAGGTCATGCGCCAGGCGCGAAAGTAGACCACGCTGACGGTTCCATAGGCGAAAAAGTGCCCCACCTTGCGAATGCTGAAGAGCAGCACCTTCCAGTTTTGATCCTGAACCGGACCAAAGATTTTCTCCAGCAACGGTCGCAGCAGATGGCTGGTGTTGCTGGCGGAAAATGTATCGCTCGATGAGATGGAGATCAACAATGCGCAGACCGCCGCAGGAATCCAGGCGCTGAGCAGGACGCGCCGGCGCTTACTCAACCTGAGAGTTGGGGGCCTCTCGAGTGATGATGACATCATGCACGTGGCTTTCGCGCAGACCTGCATTGGAGATGCGTACGAAGCGCGCCTTCTCCTGTAGGTCTGGAATCGTTGCGCAGCCCAGGTAGCCCATGCCCGATCGCAACCCGCCCACAAGCTGATAGACCATGGACTCCAGCGGCCCGCGATAGGGCACGCGGCCCTCGATGCCCTCGGGCACAAACTTCGCCAAGCGGTTCATCGCCGTATTTTCGCGGCTGGTCAGCGATGTGCGTCCCTCGGGCTCTTCCATGTCGCTTGCGCTTTGGAAGTAGCGCTCGCCGGAGCCTTGCGCCATGGCGGAGAGCGACCCCATGCCACGATACGTTTTGAAGGAGCGGCCCTGGTACAGAATGGTTTCGCCTGGGCTGTCGTCCACGCCGGCAAAGAGGGAGCCGATCATGATCGCGCTGGCGCCTGCGGCGATGG
>DAHUZD010000429.1 GCA_027306745.1 Acidobacteriaceae bacterium | reverse complement strand
CGCAGCGTCAGGCATAGGCCTGGATCCAGAATGAAGCGGGGTGCGGCAGTGGTCATGGCATACTCCTAAAAATCAAATTTTTACTGGCAGGCTTCGCAGCTTTCCGGGCTTTCCAGCGAGCAAGCCACGGCAGCCACGGCTTGTATCTCCGGCACGGTGCCAGAATTTTCCTTCGCCGAAGCCGTCTGTGCCACGGTGGTTTTGGCGATGCGCGTAGCCGGGCGCGAGCGCAGATAATACGTCGTCTTTAATCCGCTCTTCCATGCATGCATGTACATCGAACTGAGCCGGCCAATGTTCGGCGACTCGCTGAAGAGGTTCAGCGACTGGCTCTGATCGATCCACGCACTGCGCTCGGCGGCCATGTCGATCAGCGAGCGCATGGGCAGCTCCCACACCGTGCGGTAGATTTGCTTGATGTCGTCGGGAATCTCCGGGATGGCCTGCACGGAACCTTCGGCCAGCTTGATGCGCGTACGCATCTCCTCATTCCACAGGCCGCGCTCTTTCAGTTCGATAACCAAGTAGCGATTGATCTGCATGAATTCACCGGAGAGCGTCTCGCGCTTGAACAGATTGGAAATCTGCGGCTCAATGCACTCATAGCAGCCGGTGATGGAGGCGATCGTCGCCGTGGGCGCAATGGCGATCAGCAGCGAGTTGCGCAGGCCATGCTGCGCGATGCGCGCCTTCAGCGCATCCCAGCGCGCAGTGTCTTTTGGCTGCACACCCCACAGATCAAATTGCAACACGCCGGATGCGGCGCGCGTTTCCTTGAAGGCTTCATGCGGGCCGTCTTTTTCTGCCAGCGTGCAAGAGGCAGAAAGCGCGTGGAAGTAGATCTCCTCTTGAATCTGCGTCGACAGCGCACGCGCCTCTGGCGAGTCAAAGGGCAGGCGCAATTGGAAGAAGACATCCTGCAGCCCCATCACGCCCAAGCCCACGGGACGCCAGCGGTTATTGGCCGCCGCAGCCTGCTGCACCGGGTAGTAGTTGATGTCGATCACGCGGTCCAGCATCGGCACGGCGATGCGTACCGTCTCGGCCAGCTTGACGAAATCAAATGCGCCATCCGTCACGTGCTGCGCCAGATTGATGGAGCCGAGGTTGCACACCGCTGTCTCCGCGGACGAAGTCACCTCGGTAATTTCTGTGCACAGATTCGACAGATGCACCACATTGCCCGGCGCACCGGTCTGGTTGCACTTGCGATTGCAGGCGTCTTTGAAGACCATCCAGCCATTGCCAGTCTCCGCCAAGCTGCGCATCATGCGTGCGTACAACTCGCGGGCCTTCACCTGACGCGAAAATTTCTGCTCCTGCTCGGCCTGTTCGTAGGCAGCGTCAAAGGCATCGCCGAACAGGTCGGGCAAGTGCGGCACCGTCTTGGGATCAAAGAGGGACCACATCCCATCCTGATCTACGCGCCGCATGAACAGATCGGGAATCCAATGCGCGAAGTTGAGGTTGTAGGTGCGGCGCGCCGGGTCGCCCGTGTTGTCGCGCAACTCCAAAAACTGCTCCACGTCGGCGTGCCACGGTTCCAGATACACGCAGCAGGCTCCCTTGCGCTTGCCGCCCTGGTTCACCGCGGCCACGGACGCGTCCAATGTGCGCAGCCACGGCACGATGCCGTTGGACAGGCCGTTGGTGGCGCGGATCAGTGAGCCTTCTGAGCGCACGCGATGAAAGGCCAAGCCGATGCCACCGGAAAACTTGGAGAGCATCGCCACCTGCTTGTAGGTGTCGTAGATCGACTCCAGCGAATCGCCGGGCGAATCGATCAGATAGCAGGAGGACATCTGCGCGTGCTTGGTGCCAGAGTTGAACAGCGTTGGCGAGCTGGGCAGATAATCCAGGCGCGCCATCAGGCGGTAGAACTCAATGGCCTCATTGGGCGTGCCCGCCAGTCCGCAGGCCACGCGCATTAAAAAGTACTGCGGTGTCTCCATCACCAGCCGCGAAATCGGATGACGCAGCAGATAGCGGTCATACACCGTGCGCAGGCCAAAGTATTCAAAGCGGTCCGAGTCGTCATCCTGAATCGCATGGTTCAGCTTGCGCGCGTGCGTGCGCACAAACTCCGCAACACCGGCAGAGACGACACCTTCCGCCGCGCCCAGCTCCACCGATTGCGAAAAGGAGTAAAGATTCTGTCCGGCCACTTCTTTCAAAATCGTTGAGAGCAACAGCCGCGCGGCCAGCTTGGAGTACTGTGGCTCCTCAGCGATCAACGAGGCAGCGGTCTGGATGGAGATGGCGTCCAGTTCTCGCGTGGTGGCGCCGTTGTACAGGCAGCCGATGGTCTTGCTGGCCACACGCATCGCATCCACATGCGGCAGTCCAGTGCACCAGCGCTGCACGGCTCGCACAATCTTGTTGACATCGACCGGTTCCAGCGCGCCATTGCGTTTGCGCACCTGCATCACGGTCTCTTGGGGTACGGGAGGAAACTCCGGGGTCAGATCGGAGAGCGTGGTCTGCAACATGGACATGGCCGCCTGCCTTTCGTCCGCCGCGCGGAGTGCAGACGGCAACCACGGCATGAAGCCGACCATTGCCCCTGCACCTCCCCGCGGAGGCGCGTGGATTTTTCTGCGCACAATGCGCAGGCCGCTGGCAGGTCTTCGGACTCACGGGCTGCCTACTAGCCATCGCTTCCCAGCTCTTGCGGAGCCAGTGCTGTGCATGGCGTTCGTTCCCGTTTACCGCTGCGGGGCAGTTCCGGATTCGCACCGGATTCCCTCTTCAATGCAAGCCAAAAAGTTCGCTTGCATACCAGCAACTGCAACCCAATATACGGGCGGCTGGCTCCGGTGGCAACAACATATTGTGGATAACTCGCTAATTTCCTGATTTTGCAGGCACGAGCCTATTTTGCCTGGCTTGGCCCATTTGTGACTGGCTTCTGCTCTTGCATTTGCAAAAACAAGTCACGGTCGCGGTGTGCATCGGGCCGGGCTTGTATGGCCGCATCCAGATGCATCACCTGCCAGCCGCCTGCGGCGTTGTACGTGGGCCAGTTTGGCAGGCCAGCGCCATTCGGGTCGCCGGTCTTGGCAAAGTTGGTCCAGTAGGATTGCATCGCTTCGGAAAGTTGCCGATCCTCTGGCCGCCAGTGTGCGCCCGCGCGGGAATCCAAATTGCCAAAGACATATTCGATGTCATCGGAGTGGAAAGCTCCGCTCTCGACGGAATGGTTGGGATCGCCCGGCGAGCCGAGATCAAAGCGATAGCGATAGACCGGCTGACCGCCGGTTTTCACCTGCGCCTCCAACCAAGCCCAGGTGGAGTAGGCGATGAAGCGGTCGCCTGCGTAATCCTCCGCCGTACGTACGGCCTGCGCATCGTTGCTGGCGGCATAGGCGTGGAGAAAGGCATCCGCATTCACGCCAAACTGCTGCTGTGCCATGGCCTGCCAACTGGTCAGCGTCACCTTGTGCGGAGAATACACCACCATGGCCGTGCCTTCATCCCGATTGGTGCCCGCCAGCAGCGGCACATGCGCCTGCTCTCCCGCAGCGTAAATAGCCGGAGCGCTCTGCGGCATAAAAGCTCCATCGATGTTTGGCCAGAAGAGGCGCATCAGACTCGGCTGCGATGCGGCCCGCAGCAAATC
>DAHUZD010000375.1 GCA_027306745.1 Acidobacteriaceae bacterium | reverse complement strand
CAGCTGAGCTATAGCCCCACTTCGGCTGGTGGTTGTAGTGTATCAGTTAGGCTGGGAGCCACGGAAATTCCGGCAGGCTGCCCATTCGCTCCACTCCGCACTGGAAAGGAACTGCCCCCATGGATTTTTCCCGGCATTTTCACGCAGTCTGCCTGTTGGCTGCTTTGCTTGTGCCCACCTGCGCTGCCGCCCATACAGACAAAAAACACGCGGCCATCGCGCCCGACTTTTCTGTGCAGCAAACCTGGAAGATTGGCGGCCCCGGCTGGTGGGATTATCTGACCACGGACCCCGATGCGCACCTGCTCTACATTGGCCGTGCCAACCGCGTGCAGGTGGTGGATACGCAGACCGGCAAGCTGGTGCATGAGATCACCGGCCTGCAGGGCGTGCATGGCGTTGCGCTGGCCCCCGGCGGCAAGCTGGGCTACATCAGCGACGGTGCCGCAAACATGGTGCGCGTCTTTGACCGCAACACCTTTCAGGTGACGGCCAGCATCGCCTCTGGCGGAAAAAATCCTGACGCAATTTTGTTTGAACCCACCACGCACCGCGTCTTCATTTTTAACGGCCGCAGCCGCTCCTTCACGGCAATCGACACGGCCAAAAATGCCGTGCTGAAAACCGTGGTACTGCCGGGGAAACCGGAGTTTGCCCAGGCCGATGGCAACGGCCAGATCTATGTCAACATTGAGGATCGTAATTTTGTTGTGCGCATTGACGCCGCTACCCTGACCGTGACCGCCGTCTGGCCGATTGCGCCCTGCGACTCCCCCACCGGCCTGGCCATCGACCGCGCTGGCCACCGGCTGTTCTCCGTTTGTGAGGGCAACTGGATGGTCGTCACGAACACGGACAACGGCCACATTGTGGCCACGGTGCCCATTGGCAGCGGTCCGGACGGCGTGCGCTATGACGCCCAGCGGCACATGATTTTCAGCTCCAACGGCGAAGGCACGCTGAGCATCATCGAACAAAAATCCCCCAACAAATACGTGCCGCTGCAAACGTTGGACACTCAGCCCGGCGCGCGCACACTGGCTCTGGACAGCAAAACGGGCAAGATCTATCTGGTGACGGCCTCATTCGGCCCGCCGCCGGAACCGACGCTGCAAGACCCTTCGCCGCGTCCCGCTCTGCTGCCAGACAGCTTTGTGGTGCTGGCCGTTGGCAGCCCAGAGCCGCCGGCCACGGCTCAACCCACCTCGAAAAAGTAGGCAGGCGCCCATGCAAATGTTTCAAGGGAAAACCGTTCTCATCACCGGTGCCAGCGCTGGCATTGGCGAGGCCTGCGCGCTGCGATTTGCCGCGGAAGGCGCACGCCTGCTGCTGGCCGCGCGGCGAGAAGACCGTCTGCGCTCGCTGCAAAGCCGGCTGCAATCGGCTGGAGCCGAAGAGGTGGCCTCGCTCACGCTGGATGTGCGCTATCCACAGCAGGTGCAGCAGGCGATCGATGGCCTGCCCGCACCGTGGCAAGCCATCGACATCCTCATCAACAACGCCGGGCTGAGCCGTGGCTTGGACAAGGTGCAGGAGGGCAGCATCGCCGATTGGGAGGAGATGATCGACACCAACGTCAAAGGGCTGCTCTACGTAACGCGCGCCGTTGTGCCCGGCATGGTGGCGCGGGGCCGCGGCCATGTGGTCAACATTGGCTCGACCGCCGGGCGCGTCACCTACCCCGGCGGTGCGGTCTACTGCGCCACCAAGGCTGCTGAAAACCGCATCAGCGAGGGCCTGCGCATGGATCTGCTGGGCACGCCCGTGCGCGTCACCTCGGTCGATCCCGGCATGGTGGAGACAGAGTTCAGCCGCGTGCGCTTCCATGGAGATGAACGCCGCGCCGCCGCTGTGTATGCCGGCATGACGCCACTCACCGCTGACGATGTGGCCGAGACCATCCTGTGGGCTGCCTCCCGCCCGGCCCGCGTCAACGTGGCGGAGATTCTGCTCACCGGCATCGACCAGGCCAACTCGATCTTGGTGCACCGGCAATCTCCTGCGAAAGGCCCCAACGGCTAAAAGAAACTTTTCCTCGGTTCCAATTCTGCATCTCACTGATACTGCATGAAATCCGCATGGTCTTCGCTGCCACCCCTCGGCCAACTGACGACTTTTTCCTAGCCAGCGCATCTAAACTTGGCAGGAAGGGAAGCGCGCCGGAGCGATCGGGTGCAGCTTCCCCCAACCGAGCATTGCGGCAGTCGAGTTGGAAACAGACCAGCAATGCCGGGGAGGTACCACATCATGCAGTGGATCAAACTTGCTCTTGCGTTCATGGTTGATCTGTTCTTTGGGTGCCACCACAAGCATCTATCGCGGCCCTTCACGATCGAAGACCGCTCGTACAAAATCTGCCTGGACTGCGGACAGGAGATGCCGTATTCCGTGGAAGCCATGCGGCTGCTGCGTCCGTGGGAAGTGTTGCGCGCCGAGCGTGCCCGCCGCACGGCCACTTTTCCTGCCACAGCCCCTGCAGGCCTGGAGGCCGCTCTGCACTCCGTACCTGCCGACAAACATGGCTCTGGCTGGCGGGCCGTGGCATAGGGCGGACCCTGGCCCCAGTCATTCCGAGGAGTGCTAGCGACGAAGAATCCAGACGGTACAGGCTGAGTCGATTCAACCATCGCCTTCTGGATTTTTCCCGTTCGGCTCCCTGCGGCTCGCACTCGCAAGCATGAAACAAATCCGCGTCTGAAACCGTATCATCCTAACAATGATCGTTTCGCTCGAATCCTTGGTGAAGGTCTACGCGGGCAAGCCACCGGTTACGGCTGTGGGTGGCATTGACCTGCGCGTGCCAGAAGGCGGCATCTTCGGCCTGCTTGGCCCGAACGGAGCCGGCAAAACAACAACCATCAGCATCTGCACCACGCGCGTGCTGCCAACATCAGGCAGTGTGCGCATCGCGGGCGTGGATGTGGTGCGGCATCCGGCGCAGGCGCGGCGCAATATCGGCGTGGTGCCCCAGTACAACACGCTGGACCGCTCGCTCACCGTCTTTGAAAATCTCTTTTACCACTGCCTGTACTTTGGCATGAGCGCGCAAACCGCGCGCGAACGCTCCAGCCATCTGCTGGAGCAGTTCCGGCTCAGCGAGCGCGCCCAAGCACGGCCCTTTGCCCTCTCGGGCGGCCTGGCCCAGCGGCTGTTGATCGCGCGCGCCATCGCGCATCACCCCGCTGTCCTGTTCCTGGATGAACCGAGTGCGGGACTGGACCCACAGAGCCGCATCGCCATGTGGGAGGCCGTGCGCGGCCTGCGCGACGAAGGCATCACCGTGCTGCTGACCACCCATTACATGGAAGAGGCCGACGCGCTCTGCGACCGTGTGGCCATCATCGACCATGGAAAAATTCTGGTGGAAAACACGCCGGAGAATCTGAAGCGCAGCCTGGGGGCCAAGACCATCTATGTGCTCGATTTAACCCGCATAGAGGACATCGACGCTTTGACGGCTGCCGTGCGCGCCCTGCCCAATGTGAGTGGCGTGGAATCCTCGCCGACCGGCCTGCGCGTCTATGCGCAGAGCGCCGACGGCCTGCTGCCCGCGCTGGTGCAGACCACGCAGCACCATGGCCTGCGCGACATCTCCATTCAGGAGCCAACGCTGGAAACTGTCTTCATCCACCTGACGGGGAGGGACCTGCGTGAGTAGCACCACCGTACCTGCACCTGCCGCCACAGCCAAGCTTCGCCCCACGGGCGTGCTGCGCCTGTATAGCCAGGCCTTCGTGGGCCTCATGCTGCGCGACCTGCGCGTGCTCCGCCGGGAGCTGGGCGCTTTCGTCGTTCGCATCATCATGCAGCCCCTGCTGTTTCTGTTTGTCTTTA
>DAHUZD010000357.1 GCA_027306745.1 Acidobacteriaceae bacterium | reverse complement strand
TGCCAATTTTGGCATTACCTATCTCAGCGACGCGGGCTGCGGCATCGTGGGTGGGTGGGACTCAAACGGCAACGGCAGCACCAATGGCAACTCCAACAGCGTCTCCATTCCTGTCGGTAATTGCACGCTCACCTTCTCTGCCGACCAATTCGACTCCGGTGGCCAGGCCTATATAAGCTGCGCTCAACCAATTATTGGATATATCAATCCCAAGTATGTCGTGGTTGGTGTCACATATGCGCCGCCTGGGCCGCAAAGCAATGTAACCTACACAGGCACGACCTCAGTTGGTAACACCACTACCATCGCTAATTCCTTCTCAAATGGTGTCGGCTTTGGCGTTTCCGTATCTGCAGGAATTTCGGCTTGGGGTCAAGGTGGGGAGATAACAGGCTCCGAATCCACAGATTACACGCAGGGATCAAGCGATCAGTATAAAACCACGATTAGCAAGTCAACCTCAGTCGCACATTTCACAACTGGGACGGGAGACGCTTTTTCACCTGTGAACAGTGACTATGACATTATCTGGCTCTGGCTCAATCCAGTTGTCGTTCTTACCTACACACCAGCAAATGGAAGCAACCCAGCCTCCATGCAATGGAACGGCTACGGCTATGATCCGTCCGACCCATCAGGGAGATATCAACTCGACGTCTATCCTGTAGCTGTGGGGTGGCTAAATGGAGACTTCGGAGATGATCCCAGTATCGATACAATCCTCGCGCGCGAGTGGGTGTCAGGCCAAACATGGCCCGCTGGAGAAGGCCCAGGCCTCACCAGTGCGGATAAAGCCAATATCATTGCCGCTGATCCACTGACCAACAGCAGCTATAGCGGCAGTAGTAATCTGGATCAGTTTCCTTACACAACTTCTGACGGGCGATTCACGCTTATGAACGGCCCTAACCCTCTTGATTACGTACAAGCAGGTCCTGGCAATGGTGCAGGTATTAGTACTCCGTATGACCTCACACAAACCAACACCCAAAGCTTTGCCCAAGGAACATCACATACCTTCCAACAGACCTTTGGCTTGCAAGAAAAATTTGGCGGTAGTCTCTTTGGGATCGGACTAACAACAACCCTGAATGAATCCGACACCCTCACTTGGACTCACTCGTTTCTCAATACACTGACGACGACCACGACACTGCAAAAAGCATTGAATGTCACAGGGCCACCTTGCCCTGCGCCCTGGCCGGGTCCTTGCACCCCGTTCTATGCTGGTCCAGGTCAGTTTCTCGTATATCAGGACAATCTGTACGGCACCTTCATGTTCTATCCATCGAACTAAAAATGCAATTCGATCATGCCACCTTCATGCAATATGCGTGAAGGTGGCATGATCGCAATCGGAAATTGAGGCAACCCATGAAGAGACTTCTATTTTTATTTCTATTATTTTCCATTCCATCCTGGGCGGCATCGGCTCCATCCTCCACGGAACAGTATCCCGTCAAGGTTCATGTTTCTTCATCCATGTGGACTATGGAACCATGGAATGATGGCCCAATCGCTGTTTTAAGATTGCTGACGATCATCGATGGAAAAAAGTACACGCTGGATGCTCTAACTTCTTATAACTACGCAAAAGTTACTTTATTGGCAGTAGGCGATTACAAAGCTAGACTTGTCCGAAATGTCCACAGAAACGCCTATGAATCTTCTCAGACGTATAAATTGTTATTCCCTGACGGCAAGACAAGGAAGTTTGTCGTAGTAGGCCAGAGTGAGTAACCGCATGAGGTCTTGCATGAAAATCTATCCTCGTTTTTTTAGTCTCGTCCGCAACAAAGCGTTAGCGTTTCTAGCTGGTTGCACAATTGCATTCCTCGTCGGCTGCGGTGGGGGGAGCGTTTCTTCTGGTTCTGGTTCCAACCTGACCGGGAGCACCTCCGTCACGCTGCTCGCAACAAGCACCGCGAATAATAAGTTGTCCAAATTCGGCATGGACATAAACTCCATCACGTTGACCAGTGCGGCGGGTGGCATGGTCAGTTTGACAGCCTCGCCCCAGGATAACGCTGATTTCATCCACCTAAATGGCACAGCAGAACCGCTGCTAACCGTGAGCGTTCCACAAGGCATCTACGTCTCCGCCACTGCATCCATTGGAAGCTCTGGATTCGTCTGCGTTTACCTGAATCCTTCGACCGGTGGTCTGGAGGATGCTTATTTCTCTTACGGATATACGCTGCCTTCTCAAGTAATGGTAAACCTGCCCGCGCCGATTACGATCACGGGTACAGCGATGGGGTTGGCGCTGGATTTACAGGTTGCCCAATCGGCAACTTGGACCCCTGGCTCCTGCAGCCAAGCGCCGAATCCCAATGCCCAAAATTCCTATACCATCACCCCGACCTTCAACCTGACACCTGTGACTATCGCGGCCCAACCTACCAATAGCACCAATGGCAAGGCATCTGGCCTTCTCGGACTGATTGCTTCCGTCGATGCCAGTGGCACCAGCTTCAACGTGGTGACAGAGGTAGGGCCATTTATCTACGGGTCATACGGTCCCAACTGGTCGGTCAGTACCAGCGGCAACACTGTTTATCAATGGATCGCAGGATTTTCGCAACTTGCCGCAGGCATGCCTGTGGATATGGACGTGGCATTGCAAGCGGATGGCTCGCTACTGGCCACGCGAGTAGCAGTCTATGATACGGATACCTCAAATTTGACCATGATATTTGGTCCGTTGCAGTTCAAGGACGAACATGTACCAGAGTTGGCTAATTTTGGTGTGAACTCGCAGGGCTATAAGAGTCTCGCAGGTGGATATGATTACAGCTACAGCAATACTACTTTTCTAACATCAGGGCAGTTCACTAACCTCCAGAGTCTCCCCTTTGCCGCCAGCTTTACCGGCGCGAATATGGTGACGGGCCAGAATGTTTTCATCAGTACGCATACGCTAACCGTTCCAGGTGGCTACCCATATATTCCAGCCACAACGATGACGTTGCTACCACAAACACTCAACGGCACGGTGAGCGCGATCGGCAGCGATGGTGGTTTTACGACTTATACCATCACGCTGGCGCCGTATGATCTTTTCCCAGCGCTGGCGGTACAGCCTGGGCAAACCACGCTGCTCACCAATCCCAGCCAGGTGGTGGTCTATGCGGACAGCAACACGCAGATGCTCAACACGAATCCCATCGCCGTGGGCAATGTGGTGCGCTTCTATGGCCTGGTCTTCAACGACAACGGCACCCTGCGCATGGACTGCGCCGAAGTCCTCGACGGCGTGCCGGAGTAGAATGCTCAGCCATGATCAACCCAAATGCACTGAACCCAAAATTGTCTTTGGGGAGAGCGGCAGAAATTCTTTTGCACTCAACTTTGATTCTTGCAGGATGCGGTGGCAGTGGATACATAGCGCCGCCGCCCCCACCGGCTCAAGCCGTCACCATCACTACGCAGCCAGCCAGCCAGAGAATTCCTATTGGCCGTCCAGCCATATTTTCCGTTACGACGACCGGCTCGACACCGCAAACTTACCAATGGACTGAAAATGGCGCAGCCATCCCTGGAGCCACAAATGCCACCTACACCACGCCGAATGTGACAGCCTCTGACAATGGATCAACCTTTCAGGTGACGATCAGCAATGCAGCCGGACCGGTATCAGCGATGTGGCCACGCTCACCATCGGCCCGCGAGCACCTGCCATGGGCGACCTGCGCTACTTGCAGTGGGAGCAAGCCCCGTGGCCAGGTGGCTTGGGAATACAAGTCAACGGGGTAAGCCAATTGGGAGTTACTTCGGCGGCTTATACCAATGCGGTCGGCGTTCCGCTGTCGATGGGAGAAACTTCGAGTAGCAATAGCGATTGTAGTTGGTACGCCGATGCTTCCGGTGTGCCTCCGCCGGCAATTGACCTGTCGGTGTATTACGATGAAAATTTTACAAATTACAAACCGGCTGTCTCCTATTTGCAATCCATCCTTGCATCGAACGCAGTAATTTTCTCCATGGACTATGAACCTGTCTGTCAGGATATCGGCGTGGCATGGATTCAGACTTCTCAAGGTGGAGGCTTCGATGGTCGTGTCGAAACCGTACCTTATGGATCGAATATGACCACTTCGATTCAAAATCAGGCGGCTGCGGATGGCATGCAAGGTCGCATCGTGACCGCCGTTACCTTGGACGATCCAGATCAACAGGCAATTTTGATCTCGTACGGATGGCAGGCAGACACGACGGGCTCCTATGAGACCGCTTCAAACGTCTTGCAACCCGATCAAGTTCTGGCAACCAGGGCTACGCTGGCCAATGCAGGCTACTTTATCAGCGCGTTCGGAGGAAACGTTACAGATGGATATGTTCTGATCGGAACCCGTGTGCAGGGAGACATCATGCCGCGCCCATTTGTTCAGCATGGACCACCTGTTGGATACACGCCTCCAACCGATCCTAGCAATGCCAACTTTACCCCTACGTTGTGGTTTTTTTATGCAAATAGCGCTGGAGCCGGAGGCATCCTCTGGGAGCAGTAGGACATTGTGGTCTTACTATGCCTGCATAGTCCTACAGCCGGGACTTCGCCTCGATCACGCGCGCCACGGCCTCTTCCACCGTTACGCCGATGCCAGACAGGTGTCCCATCTTGCGTCCGCGCCGCGGCACGTGCTTTTCATACAAATGCAGGCGCACGCCAGGAACCGCCAGCGCCGCATCAAAGCGCGGGCCATGCTCGTCCTGCGCGTCCAGCCACACATCGCCCAGCAAGTTGACGATCGCTGCGGGCTGCACAATCTCCACCGCACCCAGCGG
>DAHUZD010000352.1 GCA_027306745.1 Acidobacteriaceae bacterium | reverse complement strand
TGGGCCTGGACGCGCTTCTCTATGGCAAACAAATTTCTGCGCGTAGGCGACATCGTCTACGTTCACATTTTGCCAACGCAAAAGCCGGATGCGCCCGTGTTGCACGCTTCGCTCGAACAAGACTCCGGCGCGCAAGCCTCGCTGCTTGCGCTCGACAACACCAGCGGCGAAGTGCTCGCCATGGTGGGTGGGCGGGACTTTCACCTGTCGCAATACAACCGAGCCGCGCAGTCCGAGCGCCAGACTGGCTCCTCCTTCAAGGTCTACGTCTACACCGCGGCCATGGAATCTGGCCTGACGCCAGACAGCACCGTGCTCGACACCTCGGTCAGCTTTCCCACGCCCGCAGGCCCCTACACGCCGCATGATTATGACAACCGCTACCTGGGCAGCATCACGCTGCGCCGGGCCTTTGCCGACTCGCGCAACATTCCCGCGCTGCGGCTGACGGATCAACTCGGCGTGGAGCGCATCATCGCCACGGCGCACCGATTCGGCGTCACCTCCAGTATTCCGCCGTACTTGCCCATCGCGCTAGGCTCGGCAGGCATCAGCCTGCAAGAGCAGGTCTCGGCCTACAGCAGCTTTCCCAATGACGGCATCCGGCTGACGCCGCATCTGATCCGGCGCGTCGTCAACGCCGATGGAGAAACCGTCTACCAGGCGGACCCCGACACCCATGTCTCCACGGATCAAAAATCCGCGCGCGCCATGATGCAGTTGCTGCAATCCGTGGTGCAGTCGGGCGGCACGGCAGCGGTCGCGGCCAGCTTGCATCATCCGCTGGGCGGAAAAACCGGCACCACCAACGACTTTACCGATGCGTGGTTTCTGGGTTTTTCCCCCTCCACCACCTGTGGCGTCTGGGTGGGCTATGACAACCAGCAGAGCCTGGGCAACAAAGAAACCGGCGCGCGCGCGGCCCTGCCCATCTGGATGCAGTTCATGCGTGCGGCCATCGCCTTGCAGCCCAACGAATCCTTCCCTGGCGTAGGCGATGCCACTACGCAGTGAGTCCATGCCCGCCATGGCCATGCAGACGCTGGCTCCCGATTCTTTTATGATGAAATTTGGACACTGAATGAACACAGTTGAATTCACCGCCATTCTTGGCGCAGGCTCGCTGCTGGCCGGCTTTTTAGGCGCACTCACCGGACTCGGCGGTGGCGTGGTCATTGTCCCGCTGCTCACACTGGCCTTTGGCGTGGACATTCACTACGCCATCGGCGCATCGCTGGTCTCTGTGATCGCAACCTCCTCCGGCTCCGCCGCCGCCTATGTCAAAGAAGGATTCTCCAACATCCGCATTGGCATGTTTTTGGAGATCGCCACCACGCTGGGCGCATTGTGCGGAGCATTTCTGGCCACACGCACGCCAACGGCGGCCATCGCCATCATCTTTGGATTGGTGCTGCTTTACTCCGCAGCCATGTCCAACCGTAAAAGGCACGATCACCTCGCGCAGCAACCCGACCCGTTGGCGAATGCTCTGCGCATGAACAGCAGCTATCCCGTGGATGGAGAGGCCGTGCATTACGGCGTGCGGCGTGTGCCGCTGGGCTTTGGCATCATGTTTGGCGCGGGCACGCTCTCCGGCCTGCTCGGCATCGGCTCCGGCGCCGTCAAGGTGCTGGCCATGGATGAGGCCATGCAGATTCCCTTCAAGGTCTCCACCACCACCAGCAACTTTATGATCGGCGTCACGGCGGCGGCCAGCGCAGGTGTTTATCTGAGCCGCGGCTACATTGATCCCACCCTTGCCATGCCGGTCACGCTGGGCGTGCTGGCTGGTTCGTTGCTAGGCGCGCGCTACTTGGTACAGGCGCGCACGCACATCCTGCGCATCGTCTTCGCCGTCGTCATCGCCTTTCTCGGAGTGGAGATGATCTACAACGGCTTTACGGGGAGGCTGTAAATGGCAGAGGCTCTGCACAACCGCGAAGCCGACGACAGGCTGATCGATGAACGCATCAGCATCATTCTGCGCGCAGGCATGGTCATTTCAGCCATCGTCATCGCCATTGGCGGGCTGCTCTATCTGCTGCGCCATGGCGGCCCGGTTCCCGACTATCGCGTCTTCCATGGCATCGCCGCGCCGCTAACCAGCGTCACCGGCATCGTGCACTCTGCGCTGCAAGGCAGCAGTGCCGCCATCATCCAGATGGGCTTGCTGCTTCTGATTGCAACGCCCGTGGCGCGCGTGCTCTTTTCTGTCATCGCGTTTTGGATGGAAAGAGATTTTCTCTACGTCGTCATCTCTGGACTGGTGCTGCTGGTGCTGCTCTACAGCCTTTTGGTGCATGGAGCCTAGCCAACCCTCCACAACAAAACCCCGGCCCACCTCCGCGTACAATGGAACCAGACGCGCCCCGCACAACCGCGCGCGATTGAAGTTTTCCTATGACCGCAACAAACACGGAACACCTGACAGAATCCCTCTCCACACCCTCCGCCTCCACCCGCCGCGCATCCACTTTCGACGCCTTCAGGCGCTGGGGTTATTTGCAGGCGCAACTGGACCCGCTCGGCCAGCTTCTGCCGCCGCAGCCCATCGAAGATCTGCTGCTCGACGGCCCCGACGCTGAGGCCGCGCGCGCCATCTACTGCGGCTCCATTGGCGTTGAGTTTATGCACATGCCCGACGCAGAGCGCCGTCAATGGATTGCCGCGCGCATGGAAGGCGAGCAGGAATCCATTGACCCGCAGCACACGCTGCAATTGCTGGTGCGCGCTGACATCTTTGAGCAAACGATACAAGCGCGCTACATGGGCACGAAACGATTTTCGCTCGAAGGCGTCACCAGCCTCATCCCGTTTCTGGACGCACTGTTGAATCGCGCAGGCAGCTTGGGCGCAGAGCGCAGCGTGATGGCGATGAGCCATCGTGGACGGCTCAACGTCATGGTCAACACACTGGGAAAATCTGCGGCGGATATTTTCTCCCGCTTTGAGGATGTCGATCCACGCAGCATTCTTGGCGGCGGCGACGTGAAATATCACACCGGCGCAACAGGAGACTTGGTAACGCTCAGCGGCAAAACCATCGCGCTGCATTTGGTCTCCAACCCCAGCCATTTGGAAGCGGTCGATCCCGTGGCGATGGGCCGGGCCTATGCTTGGCAAACGCGTTGCGGTGCCGATGGACGAGAGCGCGTTCTGCCCATCGTGATTCACGGCGACGCCGCCTTCGCCGGCCAGGGCATCTGGGCCGAGACGCTGAACCTAAGCGGCATCGACGGCTACGCAGCCGGCGGCGGCATCCACATCATCGTGAATAATTTGATCGGCTTTACCGCTGAGCCGCAGGAATACACCTCCTCGCGCTTTGCCTCCGATATCGCGCACCGCTTGCAGATTCCCATCTTTCACGTGCAGGCGGAAGACCTGTACGCCGTGCAGCGCGTGGCCGCGTTTGCCGCCGAATATCGCTATCGTTTTCACTCGGACGTGGTCATCGATCTGATCGGATATCGCCGCCACGGCCACAGCGAAGTGGATGACCCCACCATCACGCAGCCCTTGCGCTACGCGCGCATTAAAGAGCATCCCCCACTCTACAAACTCTTCGCCGACCATGTGGACATTGATCCCGCGCCCATGGTGCAGGAGTTTCAGGGGGATCTGGAGCTGGCCCTGCGTCAGGCGCAGACCATGCAAAAGCGCTCGCCGCTGGCGCAGTTGCCCAAGTACTGGTCGCGCTACAAGGGAGGCCCATGCCCGCATGGATACGAGCCGCGTACGCATCTGTCCGCAGAGGAAATCGCCGCGCTCACCCAAACGCTGACCGCGTATCCAGACGGATTCCACATCCATTCCAAGATAAAAAAACTGCTGGAGCAACGTGCAGAGATGGGACGCGGCGAACGCGCCATTGACTACGGCATGGCCGAAGCACTGGCCTTGGCTTCACTGCTGACGGCCGGCACGCCTGTGCGCCTCAGCGGACAGGACAGCCAGCGCGGCACATTCAACCAGCGCCACAGCGTGCTCATCGACACAGAGACAGAAGCAACGCACGTGCCACTCAACCATCTCGCCCCGGATCAGGCGCGCTTTGATGTCTACAACTCGCTGCTCTCTGAGGCCGGCGTGTTGGGCTTTGAATATGGATATAGCCGCGATTTTCCCGAGGCGCTGGTCTTGTGGGAGGCGCAGTTCGGCGACTTCGCCAACGGCGCGCAAATTATCATCGATCAATTTATCTCCTCGGGCGAGGACAAGTGGGGACTGCTGAGTGGATTAGTTCTGCTGCTGCCGCACGGCTATGAAGGCCAGGGGCCGGAGCACTCCAGCGCGCGCGTGGAGCGCTACCTGCAACTGGCTGCGCGCGACAACATGCAGATCTGCCAGCCCTCCACCGCAGCGCAATATTTCCACCTGCTGCGGCGTCAGGCCCTGCGCAACTGGCGCAAGCCGCTGGTCATCTTCACACCAAAAAGCATGTTGCGCCACCCCAGCGCACTGTCGCCTCTGACGGAGTTTGCGCAGATCCGCTTGCAAGACGTTCTGCCAGAGACGGAGGTGCGCAACGCGCAACGCCTGCTGCTCTGCACTGGAAAGATCGGCCATGAACTGCGCGCCGAGCGCAACAAACGCGGTGACACCCACACGGGCATTCTTTTCCTCGAACAAATGTATCCCTGGCCAGAGCAGGAATTGCGCGCAGCGCTGGAGGCACACCCCAAAGTCCGGGAACTGGTCTGGGTGCAAGAGGAGCCAAAGAACATGGGCGCGCGCAGTTTTGTTCTGCCGCGGCTGCGCCGTCTGGTTCCGCAAAATATGCAGATTCGCAGCGTGCAGCGCTCCTCCGCCGCCAGCCCGGCCACCGGCTCGGCCAAGGCGCACGCCATGGAACAGCAAACGCTGATCGACATGGCGCTCAGCACTTCCCCAGCCCGCGACAACTAGAGCCTCTTCCGTTTGCATCTGGACGAGGCTTCAGCTTCCCTCACACAAGCCGGATGATCTCCGGCTCGTGTAAGGGAGTAGCTCGCAGAGCAGGCGCGTCAATTCACAGTCAAAGCGATTTGCACGGAATTCACGATCGATCCGCTGGTTCCCAACACGGTGATCGTGCTCGGGGATGGCCCCTTCGCGGCGGAGCCGGGCGACGACGTGCCCCCGCAGCCATTCAGGCCGCAGACCATCGACGCACCCAGCGCGGCGATGCCAAGCGCCAGCAGCAGACGCGGCAAGCGCCCTGCGCGCTTGCGCACAGATCCTGCTCCGATCAGCGGCAACAGCAGGAATCCCAACGCGATCGAATTCAACCCGCGTCCTGCCTGGGCCGGTCGCTTCGCTGCCGCTTGCAGCGGTATTTGAATCGTCAGGCTGACAATCGACGAGCCAGAACCTGCGGGAATGCTGGACGGATTGAGTCCGCAAGAAGCACCGGCGGGCAGGCCCAACAGGCTCAACTCAACCGGCGCAGAAAGTGTGCCGCGATTGCGCGGAGCAATCGTCAACTCAAAGATGGCCGCACCGCCCGGCAAGACGCTCTGCGACGCAGGGCCGCCATTGGCGATGCTGATCAAAAAGTCGCCGCCCTGCAATCCCGGCACGCCGGAGTTATTCATCGCGGACGTGGATGTGCTGCCGCCAAAATTCACGTTGCCTGCGTAGACCGCAGTCAGCGTGCTGATGCCGGCGGCCAACTGGCTCATCGTCGGCGTCAGGCTCGCCTGGCCCGCGCTGTTCAACGTGGCCGTGCCCAGTTGCGTACTGCCATTATAAAAAGCCACCGTGCCCGTCGGCGTCCCCACCGGGGAGCTGACGATCGCCGTCAACGCTCTCAGTCCGGCTCCGCAGGTGCTGGCCCCGCTGATATTCAGAATCGTGTTTGTGTTGGCCTGCCCAACAACAATCGTCAGCGCGTTGCTGGTGGCGGGCGGATAATTCCCATCCCCGCTATAGCTGGCGACGATGGAGTAGTTGCCCACAGTCAACGTGTTCAGCGTCAGCGTCGCCACATCGTTGACCAGCGA
>DAHUZD010000338.1 GCA_027306745.1 Acidobacteriaceae bacterium | reverse complement strand
GGCTTTTTTATTCCTGTAGTCCAGAGTCTACGATGCTGATTACGAGTTAGGAAAACTCTGAAGAAGCATGGGCACTCCTTCAACAGCTAAGCTGGATAGCAATGCCAGAACTTGCGGTAGGAACGAGGTCCAGCCATTTCGAATCAAATTTCGTACATTCAAGAACTGGCTTATGCAGAGTTTTCTTAACGCAGAACTATCACTTCACTTAAATTGTCCTTGGCCAGGAAGACACGGCAGGAACGGAAGTCTGTAAACAGGCGCTCAATAGCCCGGACCTGATAGGTGTGCAGCAAGGCATGACCTGCACACTCCTGCACCTCAACATTTTCCTGATCGAGCAGGTGATAGCGGTAGTAACTGGTTCCCCGGCGATGTGGCTGCGTGTGAAAGAACGCCAGTATTTCACCATCGGAAACCAGACAATCCTGTAACCGGCGTAAAACGGGGGCGACAAAAGTCTCTGGCAGATAATTCAGCGTGTCCCACAAGAGCACAACGTCAAAAACCCGCGTGCCAAATTGCATGTGCTTTTCAATAAAATCGCTAATTCGTATGCGGCTCGGCGTCTGATCTTGTCCAGGGCTGCTCCACTCGGGTCGGCTGGCCTCTTCCACAAGGTCGGACATGAATACGCTATGCCCAAGGTCTGTAAGGTAGTTGATGCTGCGATGCGATGTAGGGCCGACATCGAGAATGGAGAGGCCTTCCTGCTTGCGCAGCCGCGCACTGATCATGCTCCAGCCACTGGAGTGGCGCAGAACCTTCGCAGGCGCCTGCGGAGTGAGGCTTGCATTCTTGGCTGAGGAAGCTTCCGCTTCTGGTCGCTGGAAGATACGGCTTAGCACTGACGTCCCGCCTTTGCAGTCAAAAAAAATGCGTGCAGAACCCGGTTTTGAACCTTGCAAGCATTATGCTCCTTGCGCCGCAACAACGGAAGCCGGGAACCAAGACAAGTACCCCCCGAAGTTGAACTTACGGCGTTTTGGCCCGGCGGTTGGCCCGTGAAATTTGCTTTTCCCGCCCGGCTCCACTACAAAACGGATGTGCGGAGCTACAGAGACAGTCTGGCCATCTCGGCAATTCTGCTGGCGTTGATGGCAGGCCGCACCCCGGCGCAGACGGCGTCCAGTTCCCCACAGCGTAAAGAGCCAATCCAGCCGCAACGGCTGGTGAGTGCCGCAGTGACGGAAGAGCTGAAGCAAGGCTATGGGCGGAGGCCCTATCTTGTTTACCGGCTGGATAAGCAAACCGCGCATCTGAACCGGGTGCAGACTCTCTACGAAACGCAGGATGGGGACGTGGCCTGCCGCTTGGCTGCGGATGGCAGGGCCTTGACTGGAGCCGATTGGCAGGTGGAGGAGGCGCGGCTGCTTCGCCTGCGGGAGCAGCCGGCCCTGCAAAAACACCGTCAGCGGCGCGAGCTGGACGATGTTCGCCATTTTGAAAAATTTCTGCGCGCTCTGCCCGATGCCTTTGACTACACCGATGCTGGCCGGGTACAGACCGCTGCGGGCGAGGCGGAGCGTCTGACGTTTACGCCACGGCGCGGTTACCAGCCCAGCGACTATGAGACCCGCCTATTGCGCAGCATGCACGGAGAGATTTGGATTGACGCCCGGCAACAGCGCATTGCTTACTTTTCCGGGGAGTTATTCCAGAATGTAGATTTTGGCTGGGGCATTCTAGGCACGATTCAAAAAGGCGGAACGCTGAGGATTCAACAAGCCGAGGCCGTGCCCGGAGTTTGGACTCTCTCCGAATTGAAAGTTGACATCACTGGACGCGCGCTGCTGGTGGAGAAGGTGCAGGAGCATATACACGAGCGCGAAACAGGCTATGCGTTGGCGGCTCCGGTGCAGAGTTACACGCAGGCGATCGATGCGCTTTTGCGCACCCGCTGCGAGACTCTGCCCGCGCCTGCGCGATCCATTCCAGTTTCCTCCCATTAGTTGGCAGTGATCGACTCGTCTACCTGGGCCGCAAACGAGCGCGCCGAGAAGGGAGCGCTGCGTTTTTTCAGACTGGATTTGAATGTGCGATCGCTTCTCTGTGTTTGGCCTGCACCCATAAGGTTTCCAGCTCTGCGGCGGAGTACGATTCCAGCGGCTTGCCCGGCGCGACGCTTTGTTCCATTTGGCGGAAGCGGCTGCGGAATTTGCGATTGCTGGCGCGCAAGGCCAGCTCGGGCGAATGCTTGAGCTTTCTAGCCAGATTGGCCACGCTGAAGAATAAATCGCCGAGTTCCTCTTCGATATGTGCAGCGTGGCCTTCGGCCATGGCAGCGCGCAGCTCGGCCAGCTCCTCATCCACTTTGAGCAAAACCGGATCAGCGCTGGGCCAATCAAAGCCAATGCTGGCTGCCTTTTTGGCCAGCTTTTCAGCCTCCAACAGCGCGGGCAAGGATTGCGGAACCGCATCCAGCATGGAAGCTGTAGGCTGCGTTGATGTCGAGGCCAGCTTTTCTGCCCGCTTGATTGCCTCCCAGTTGGCCAACGCACCTTCAGGAGTATTTGCGGCATCCACATCACCGAAAACGTGTGGATGGCGGCGGATCAACTTGGCATTCAAATTTTCCAGCACGGCCTGGAGCGTAAAGTAGCCAGCCTCGGCGGCCATCTCCGCGTAGAAGAGCACTTGCAGCAGCAAGTCGCCCAGTTCATCCAACAGGTCGGGCCAGTTTTCACGATCAATGGCATCGAGAACTTCATAGGCTTCTTCAATTGTGTGCTTGCGGATGGAGGTGAAGCTCTGCGCACGATCCCAGGGGCATCCACCGGGCGCACGCAGGCGGGCCATGATCTCCACGGATCGCAAAAACTCCTGCGCCAAGTTTGTAGTTCTTGCAGGCTGATCGTTCATGGTTTCATCTTAATGGTTCCTGTGCGAAGTTCCCGGCCATTGCTCAGTGCGCAAAGCCTACGCGCGCAGGCCGGGCTTCGTATACTGCAAAGGACACGATGCCCTCTCCCATCCATGCCGCCATGTTGCTAGCCGTGCTGGCCGGGCTGATGCTGGGCAGTTTTCTAAATGTGTGCATCCTGCGTTTGCCTGTGGGAGAGTCGGTGTCGCAACCGCGCTCGCATTGCCCGGCCTGCCAGAGAAGAATTCGCACGCGGGACAATGTTCCCGTTCTAAGTTGGCTGTGGCTGCGCGGACGCTGCCGCGATTGCAAGGCGGCCATCTCCGTGCAATATCCGCTGGTGGAGGCCGCCACGGCGCTGCTGTTTGCCGCCTGCGTTTTGCATACAGGCTTGCAGTGGCAAACTCTGCTGGATGCGACGCTGGCTTACCTGGCGCTGGGCTTGGCGGTGATGGATGCGCGCACGCTGTTGCTGCCGGATGAATTTACGTTGGGTGGGCTGGTGCTGGCCTTCTTGCTGCATGGATTGCAACCCGGAGAGACGCACCGGCTTGGGCAAATGGCTCATGCAGCCGGGGCAGCGGCGTGGGCGGCCCTTTTGCTGTTGTGCGTCCGCTGGCTGTATCAATGGCTGCGCAAACGGGAGGGCCTAGGTTTGGGCGATGTAAAGCTGCTGGCGATGATTGCAGCGTTTCTAGGATTGCCGCTGGCCTTGCTGACATTGTTTCTGGCTATTGTTGGCGGAGCGGCATGGGCGCTGGTTCAGTTGGCACGCGGCCAAAGCGGCGCGGAGCACAAGATGCCACTGGGCAGTTATCTGGCTGGCGCGGCGATTGTCACCCTCTTCGTTGGCGAGCCGATCCTGCGCTGGTACCTGGGATGGTTCCGCTAAGGAAGCTCGGATCAAATTCCACAACGATCCCCCTTGGGCGAAAGCCCTGCCCATTCAAATGGCCGACTTGCGCATGGCTTCCACCCAGGCACGGAGGCGCTAGGATTTTGCGCCGCATTCCTTCGGTTTTTTCAGAGATTTTTCGGCCTTTTTGGCGAATTTGCCTGCCGGATATTGCTGCAAATATGTTTTGAAACCCGCCAGCGCCTCGGCAGAGTTTTTCATGTGGCAGGCCATATCCGCCATGCCAAACAAGGCTATCTCATTGCCCGGATCCAGATGCAGGGCATCTTTGTAACGCAGATAGGCTCCGCGATAGTTCCAATCTTTGCTGTACAAGTCGGCCACTTTCAGGTCATCCTGTAGGCGTCCGGCTGGGTTCAGATCGCGGGTAAATTCATCCTGCCTGCCGCTGTGTTTGATTTTAGTTTCGCCTAAATCTCCGGGGGACATCTGCGCATTGCTGGAGCTGACGCCAGAGATGGGCTGCAATTGCAGCGGTGCCGGTGTACTGGATGGATGCGCGGCCTGCTCCTTTTTTTCTGCCGCCTGCGAGGCGGCCTCAGGAAAAGGATTTTGCTCGGTTTCAACGGTCTTGCGGTCCTTGGCCGGTGCGCTGGCGGGTTTGGAGGGGCTGGCGTTTGCATTTGCGTTGGAGGCTGGCTGTTGCGCAGCAGGCTGCGCCGGTTGATTTTGCCCAGACTGCGCCCTGGCTGGCAACACCGCAGCGAGACAGGCCAGAATGGCCGTGTAAAGAAATTCTTTCCGCATCGTGCACCTCCCATCTGGAATGATTGTATGGGCGTGCGTAGCATGGATGCACGCTGCTATACTCGCGGTGAGATTGACTGAAAAATTTTACGGACACACTTATGAGTCTGATTATCCGCTCCTCCGCCATCCATGCCGCGGGCTGCTATACGCTGCGTCCCATCCGCAAAGGCACACTGGTCGTGGAATACACCGGGCCGCGCATCCATAAAGACCTGGCTGACTTGAAGTATGAAGACAGCCCCACCACATATTTGTTTGGCGTGGGCGACGGCACCATGGTGATCGACGGACACGGCACGGCGATGTTCATCAATCATTCCTGCGATCCAAATTGCGAGACGGAAGAGATAGATGGCCGCGTTTGGATTCAGGCCATCCGTGACATTGAAGCCGGGGAAGAACTGACCTACGACTACCACCTGTACGACGGGGATGACGACGAGGCCTGCTGCAATTGCGGCGCAGTGAGCTGCCGGAAAACGATGTATGCGCCCGATGAAATCCACCGCAGACAACGCGCAGCCGCACGCAAGGCCGCGCAGAATGGGAAGCAGACGCGCGGCCAGAAAAATGGCAGGGCGCGCGGGCGGCGAACGGCAGGCGTGCGGTAAGCTGGCAGCGATACAATAGGGCTACCAGCCATGGCCTATCAGGTTCTTGCGCGCAAATACCGTCCTCAATTCTTTGCCGATGTAGCTGGGCAGGAGCATGTGACCCGCACGCTGCTCAACGCCCTGGCT
>DAHUZD010000307.1 GCA_027306745.1 Acidobacteriaceae bacterium | reverse complement strand
GCGCTGTTTGCCCTGGGAGAATCGCTGCCCGGCTTGAGCCGGGAGCAGATGCTGCAAGCCAGACAATCCGCCACCGGATCGCATCTCTGGCTAGCCAACAGCGATGCAGGCCCAGTACGTCTGATGGCTTTCCCCGATATTTCGAACGAAAAATATCAGCTCTATCATTTTTTGACGTAGCGCGCGGCATGGCAGTATCTTGCGCAGTCCTGCACTGAATGCGCCCTAAAACAAATCGGGAATGGTGGCGAAGGCGATGCGCGTGGGTGCAGCGGCGCGCGCCAGCAACATGCCGCCGGAATGCAGCGTGGGCGTGCCATAGCGCGTGTTGATTCCGTCCAGCGTGCGCGCCAGCGCTGCCCGGCTGTCCGCTCCGTCCTGCTGCGCAAATAGATTCAGCGAGTGCAGCGCCTCCGGCACCAGATCCACCAGGGTCACGCTGACCATGAAGGGCTTCTGTTGCAGCGGGCCTGCCGGCCGCGCGGCCCACAACTTCTGCAAGCCTTCGATCAACGTCTGCGTGTCCTGGCATTCGACCAGACGCAGCGCCTGCGACCAGCTTTGCTGCGGAATGCCAGAGTGGTGTTTGCGCCGCGCGGACTGTTCCGGGACGGCAAAGCGCAGACTGAGCACCATGCCCCCGGCCCACATGCGCGCCGTGCGCAGACGCATGGCGGCCCGGTGCAACAGCTTGTGCGCCACCGCGTAGGCTCCGTCCACGGTGCGCAACTCTGGCGGCAACACGTGCTGGTGCCCAATCGATTTTGGATCCTCGCGTTCCGCATCGTGGAAGTCTGCGCCGCGCAGCCAGTGCCACAACCGCTCGCCCTGCACGCTGCCCCAAGCGGTGCGCAACTGCTCTGGCGAGCAGGCCAGTAGCGCGGCCATGTCGCGGATGCCGTGCGCGTGCAAGCGCTGTTCCATACGGCTGCCGATGCCCACCAAGTCGCGCAGCCCCAGCCGCAGCAACGCCTGCGGCAACAGGTCAGCGGTCAGCGCGGTCAGACCGTCTGGCTTCTCCATGTCTCCGGCAATCTTGGCCAAGTAGCGATTCGGCGCCAAGCCCACCGAGCAGCGCAGTGTGCTGCCCACCTGTTCGCGGATGGCCTGCTTTACGCGCCGCGCAATCTGCATCGCGGCGGGCAGAAGCTGCTCACGCCCCATCAGGCGGCAGGCCATCTCATCGATGGACAGCACGCTGCTGACCGGGATGCAGCTCTCCACGGCCTGCACGATGCGATGGTGGTAGCGCGTGTAGACCTCATGGCGGCCCTCCACCAGCACCAGTCCCGGACACATGCGCTTGGCCTCGCCCACCTGCGTTCCGGTTTTGACGCCAAAAGCCTTGGCCTCATAGCTGGCGGCGATGCAGCAGGTGGTATCGACCATCGAGGGCACCACGGCCACGGGACGATTGCGCAGTCGCGGGTCCAACTCCTGCTCCACTGAGGCGAAGTAGGAGTTCAGATCCAGAAACAGCCAGGCCATGCGTGGTGCGGCGAGCGCGCTGGCATATGCTTCAGGCTGCCGGGCTTCGTCCATCGGGATTCTCCAGCCTGCGCGCCCACGGGTTCTGCCCTGCGCAATGCCAAGAAAAGCATAGCATTTTCGCTATATATTCGCCTACGCCGATACGTTTTCCTCAATATGCACTTTCTCCTACAGAATTTTTCTGTTCAGCCGAGGGGGTTTTGCGCCATAATCTCCCCAGGCACGGGCTGGGCGGCTGGCCCTTGAGCTTCTGGGGATTTGGAGGTGCCGCCATGATCCATCTGCATATTTTTATGACGATGCTTTGGGCACACTTGACGGGTAGGATCCTCTCCATCGCGGTTGGCTTGCTCAGCTTGGCGATTCTGGTGGGCTGTGCGACGATCTGCTGGCTTTCTCCCTCCGAGAAGAACGACTGCATCTTCCACCGCGAAGTCTACTGATCCTATCCAGCTCCCTTGCGCCGCACGGCCCAGCGCTTCCCGCAGGTCTTTTCCACAGCGTTGTTTTCGTTAGTATGGGGAAATCTTTGGAGCCTGCCCATGAACCCTGCCTTTGCCCAACAATTTGCGCACGATTGGATCGCCGCATGGAATGCCCATGACTTGGAGCGCATCCTCGCCTTCTGTGCCGAAGACTTCACCATGACCTCGCCGAAGATCGCCTCCCTTGCTGGCGAACCCAGCGGAACCGTGCGCGGCAAGCAAGCCGTACGCGCCTATTGGGGTGCGGGTCTGCAAAAACTGCCCGAACTGCGCTTTGATCCGATTACGGTACTGGCTGGAGTGGACAGCATCACGCTCTACTACAACGGCCACCACGCACCGGGCGCTCCCGACACGCTATCCGCCGAGGTGCTGCACTTCAACGCGGAACAAAAAGTCCATCGTGGCTTCGCGCACTACGCGGTGTGAACAGCGGCGCTACGGCTTGGCCCACTCTTGCCCGTGCAGGCCCGCAATGGAAGATTTTGCGCTGGCTTGCGCTCACCCCACCGGCAACAGCGTGGGCGTGCCTTTTTCGTTGAGCGCGATGCGGCCCATGGGCGTGTGGTGGTCGTGGGTAAAGAGCACCAGCCATTGTTCGGGAATGGCGCGCTGGTAAAAGCGTTTGCGCTGCTCGATGCACGTCAGCGGATCGAGGTCATAGCCCATCACCCAGGTCACATCCAAATGCGCGCTGGTGGGAATTAAATCGGAGATGTAGGTGGCGCGCTGGCCGCAAGAGTCGATATGCACGGCCAGCATCTGCGCCGTGTGGCCGGGGAAGGCCTCCACCGAAATGCCGGGCACGATCTCCTGATTGCCGTCGAGCAGCGTCATCTGCCCCGAGGCAACCAGCGGATCGTAGTTGTCGCTGATGTAGCTGATGCGGTCGCGCTCCAGTTGCAGGTGGCCATGTTCCACCTCACCACGATGCGCAAAGTAGCGCGCATTGGGGAAGGTGGGCACCACCGCGCCCGATGCTGTGCGCGTCGTGTTCCAGCCGCAGTGGTCA
>DAHUZD010000301.1 GCA_027306745.1 Acidobacteriaceae bacterium | reverse complement strand
GGCCGGGCCGTCATCGTCAGCGATCAAGTGGGCTGCCAGCCTGATCTGGTCACCGACGGCGACAATGGCTGCGTCTTCCCTGCCGGAGATATTCCTGCGCTGGCCGCGGTGCTGGGCCGCGTGTTGGGCGATCCACAGACCTGCCGCGCCATGGGAGAGCACAGCCGCGCCCGCATCGCGAAGTTTACCTTCGACCAGGACATCAAGGGCCTGCTCACCGCCTTTGACGATGCAGCCTGCTGGAGGCAAAATCGCTCTGCACACCGCGGCCCCACGCGTACGGAGACTCACCTATGAACCGGCCTATTCGCCAATTGCACGTCATCCGCTCACTGGCGCCAGAGTACGGCGGCCCCGCACAGCTTGTCCGCCAGATCGTCGGCACCTATCCCAGCCTGGGCATGATCGGCGAGGTTGCCTGTCTGGATGCACCTGGCTCAAAATTCCTCGAAGGCCTTGAGTTTCCCGTACACGCACTGGGGCCGGCCTGGGGTGTCTATGGCTATTCGCCGCGCTGGATTCCCTGGCTGCGCGCCAATCTGCATCACTTCGACGCAGTCATCATTCATGGCATCTGGCAATACCAAAGCTGGGGTACCTGGCTAGCCATGCGCGGGAAAACTCCCTACGTGCAACTTACGCATGGCATGTTAGACCCATGGTTTAAGCGACGCTATCCGCTCAAGCACGTCAAAAAGTGGATTTACTGGGCGCTGGCGGAGTATTGGGTACTGCGCAATGCGCGCCGCGTGCTCTTCACATCCAACATTGAGCAGAACCTGGCCCCAGAAAGTTTCTGGCTGCACCAATGGAATGGAGCCGTCGTTCCCTACGGAGCCAAATCCCCCACAGGCGATCCGGCGCAGTTGCAGCGCGCATTTTATGAGCGTTGCCCAGAACTGAAGGAGAAACGATTCATCCTGTATCTGGGCCGCATCCATCCCAAAAAAGGTTGCGACCTATTGATGGAAGCTTTTCTGCGCATGGCTGATCGTGCGCCCTGGCTGCATCTGCTGATGGCTGGCCCCGACCCCACCGGGATGCGAGCCAAGCTAGAGGCGCGCCTCCGCGCCGCAGGCCTGCACCACCGCGTGCACTGGCCCGGCCTGCTGACCGGCGACGCCAAGTGGGGATCGTTTCTGGCCAGTGAGGCCTTCATTCTGCCCTCACATCAGGAGAACTTCGGCATCGCCGTGGCCGAAGCCCTTGGATGCAGCCGGCCTGTGCTGATCTCCGATCAGGTCAACATCTGGCCAGAGATTCAAAAGGACGGCGCCGGCCTGGTCGCTCCCGATACACTGGAGGGCACGCAGAAGTTGCTGGAGGATTGGACCGCGCTCAGCGCCAAAGAGCGCGCAGCCTTCCACCAGCGCGCCAAGGATTGTTTTGACAGACGGTAGAACATTGTGAACAACGTTGCGGAACTGGTGCAGTTCTTTATGCAGTAGTCGCAGAGATCCTATGCGCAGCCATCCAAGGTGAGGCCCATGCAGACGGAAAAGATCAGCGCAGCCCCAACCGTGCAGTCCAGAGATCCGTATTTAACCTCGCCCTATTCGCTGGGCAATCGCATCCGCCGCCAGCTTTGGAATACCTGCTGGGCAATGCTCTTTCGCACCTCGCCGCGGCCCGCATTCGCCTGGCGCGCTGCACTGCTACGACTCTTTGGAGCCAGGCTTGGTTCCGGCTGCCACTTCTATCCGCAGGCACGCATCTGGGCACCGTGGAATCTGGAGTGTGAGGATGCCGTGCTCGTTGGCGATCGTGCCGACCTGAACAACCACGCATCGCTCTATCTGGCCTCGCACACTGTCATCTCGCAAGATGCCTTCGTCAGCAACGCCACGCACGACTATAACGATCCGGCCTTCCCGGTCGTCTCCTGCCCCATGCGCATTGGTCGCTATGCCTGGGTCGCGGCGCGGGCTTGCGTCGCTCCCGGTGCAGACTTGGGCGATGGCGCGATTCTCGGCATGGGGTCGGTGGCCACGCGCGCGCTGGAACCGTGGTGTGTCTACGCAGGCGCTCCTGCCAAAAAAGTCAAAGACCGTCCGAGCTTCTCCTAGACGGGCCTGCGCAAAATTTCTGCGTTGCAGCAAAGCAGCCGCAATTCACCCCTGGCATCAGCCAGAAAAGACCAAAGCCGAGCCTGGGTACAATCGCGTGTGATGTCATCGACGGGCCCATCATGCTGATGGCAACTACGCCCAGTACGTGCGATCCAACGTGCGGTACTGGATGGCCTCGGCGATGTGCTTTACGGCGAGATGAGCTTCGCCCTCCAGATCTGCGATCGTGCGGGCAACTTTCAAGATGCGGTCATGTGCGCGGGCACTCAGGCCTTGCTGCTGCATGGCGCGCTCCAGCAGTCGCTCGGCGTCTGTGGACAATTCACAGTACATGCGAATCTGACGCGTGCCCATTTGCGAATTGCTGTAGATGCGTTCAGAGGCTTTGGCGAAGCGATCGGCCTGACGTTCGCGCGCAGCCAACACGCGAGCGCGAATTTCCGCTGAACCTTCAGCAGCCGCACCACCGCGCAGCTCCTTATACTGCACAGCGGGCACTTCAATGTGAATGTCAATGCGATCCAGCAATGGCCCGGAGACCTTGGAAACATACCGCTGAATCATGGGTGGAGTGCAGAGGCACTCGCGCGATTTGTCATTGAAGTAGCCGCAGGGGCAGGGGTTCATCGCCGCGGCCAGCATGAAGCGCGCTGGAAAACTCAGTGACATGCTGGCGCGCGCGATCGTGACGTGGCCGTCCTCAAGCGGCTGGCGCATCACCTCCAGCACATTGCGCGGAAACTCCGGCAGCTCATCCAAAAAAAGAACGCCATTGTGCGCCAGCGAAACTTCACCCGGTCGGGGAATCACTCCGCCACCAATCAGCCCTGCATCGGAAACCGTGTGGTGTGGCGCGCGAAAGGGCCGCTGCAACACCAGTCCCTTGTCCGCGTCCAGCACGCCGGCCACGGAGTGAATCTTCGTCGTCTCCAGCGCCTCTTCAAACGCAAGCGGAGCCAGAATGCCTGGCAGTCGCTTGGCCAGCATGGTTTTGCCGGAGCCGGGCGGACCGATCATCAAAATGTTATGTCCGCCCGCTGCGGAAACCTCCAGCGCGCGCTTGGCCGTGTGCTGGCCGCGTACATCGCGGAAGTCCAGCGGAAAGTGCTGCATCTCACCCAACAAATCCCGCGGCGCAACATGCACCGGCTGCGCGTGGATGCCTCCATTGGCCGCGGCATTCAACAGTTCGCGGACTTCCAACAAAGTGTTCACCGCATAGACCTGCACGCCTTCCACCACGGCGGCCTCACGTGCGTTGGCTGCTGGAATCAGCAGATTCTGTATGCCGGCTGCGCGCGCCGCCACTGCCACCGGCAACATGCCCTGCACCGGGCGCAGACTGCCGTCGAGTCCAAGCTCGCCAATCAACAAAAAGTTGCTTAGGTCGCGCAATTGCAAACTGCCGTAGGCCCCCAAAATTCCAATGGCAATGGGCAGATCAAAGCCGGAGCCTTCTTTTTTCAAATCCGCAGGCGCCAGGTTGATGGTGATTTGTGTAGGAGGAATGTCAAAGCCGGAATTTTTGATCGCAGCACGCACACGGTCGCGGCTCTCACGCACCGCCGCGTCGGGCAGGCCCACGGTGTGGAAGCGATCCTCCGTCAATTTGACGCCAGAAAAATCGACCTCAACATCAATCATGTTGGCGTCGATTCCATACACTGCGGCGCTGCGGGCTTTGAAGAGCATGCGAAGAGTGGCCCTGATCCGTGGCGCGAGTATAGCAGAGCGCGTAGCCCAAAGACGACATGCATCTGCATCTTCGTTTGTTTCGCCGGACATCCAGCGGAATTTCCCAGGACAGATTTCCATTGACAGCCGCTGTGTGCAGCGGTATAAACCCATTTAGTTTTTTAGAGAAATTTTGCGGTATTTTGGCTCTTCGTGGGCCTTCTCCAAATCCTTGTTGGTGCATCCTGCGGCAGTTCGCGCGCGGTACAGTATCGCACCTGCAACCTGCAAGGAGTTCGTCATGTTGAAGTTCATTCGTAGCGCCTTGGTCCGGCCCGGATGGCAACAGTCATCGGGCAAGTTG